>JAVCCP010000061.1 GCA_030765405.1 Candidatus Ancaeobacter aquaticus
TAGATATAATCGTCTTTTGTAATCCAATTTTTTAAGCGAAATCCTTTCGCGAATATGACCCTTTGTTTAAAAACCTCTAATTAAGCTTAAAATCATACCTTATGCGTATTGTTGCGGAATCGTTGATTTTTGGTCTCGTGCCTTGACAAATAGTATCTTATATTGTATAATAGTGTATGAGCACAGTGGCTAAAGAATAAGTCTGAATATATGAATAATGAAAGGAGGGTATCATGAGAAAAATACTATCAGCAGCTATCATTACCCTTTTTCTAAGTATCGCTATTAACAATAGCTTAGCGGTTGCAGAAGGGGTAATGGAAGGAATCGGTGATGGGGCAGTTGTTGTTGCAGAACAATCTAATAACTGTATGGGAAAGCTGTCACGTGGAGTGAGTAATGTTGCCTTAGGATGGGCAGAAATCCCGAAACTTGCGCTCAGAAAAGAAGGCCCTATGGAAGGGCTTGAAAGGGCTGCAACAAGGACTGGTGGTGGATTTGTCGATGTTATGACGTTTGTTTTGCCGCCGTATGATGAAGAATATATTGAACCTGAATACTTTTCTCCCTGATACTGTCGGGGTATCGTATTAATAAAAAAAACAATAAGACATGCGAAGCATGTGTTTGTTCTTGCCTGATATAATACCTTTCTATATCATATTATCTGTATATAACGGAGATTTTTTATGTCTATAAAGTCAGATACATGGATAAAACAGCAGGCTTTAAAAAACGGTATGATTAAACCTTTTAAGTCTACTTTAGTCAGTGCGGGTAAAATATCATACGGTTTGTCATCGTATGGCTATGATATACGTGTTGCAGATGAATTTTGTATTTTTACTGACATTAATTCTACCGTGGTTGATCCTAAGGCATTTGATAAGAGGTCACTTATTACACATAAAGGTAAAGAATGTATTATCCCGCCAAATTCATTTGCTTTAGCAAAAACAGTAGAATACTTTAAGATACCACGTAATATTATTGCCGTATGTGTTGGTAAATCGACCTATGCCCGGTGTGGAATTATCGTCAATGTAACGCCGTTTGAACCTGAATGGGAAGGGTATGCCACATTAGAAATATCGAATACAACACCCATCCCGGCAAAAATTTATGCCAATGAGGGGATTGCACAGGTGCTCTTTTTTGAATCTGATTCAGTGTGTGAATGTTCATATAAAGACAGGAAAGGAAAATATCAGAAACAGCCGGGTTTGACATTGCCAAAAGTTTGAGACAGTATATTGGCAGTGCAACAATGTCTCGCAAAATCTGAAGAACATATTATGGCGCGTAAACAAAAAATAGAAATTAAAGAAAATGGAATATTTGTAGGTGGAAAACTTATCCAGATGATTTCGGGTGAGTTTCACTATTGGAGAGTTCCTCCTGACGCATGGGATAGTATTTTCGATGCTATGAAAAAATTAGGGTTTGCAATGGTAGCTACATACATTCCCTGGGATTTTCATGAGATAAAAAAAGGAACGTTTGATTTTACAGGCAAAACAAGTGAGCATAAGAACCTAAAAAAGTGGTTAGAACTTTGTTCAAAACATAAAATGTCTGTCATTATTCGTCCGGGACCCTATATATACGCAGAATGGAATTATGGCGGGCCCCCTGAATATGTTGTCAAATATCCGCGTCTCTCAAAAGAATTTTTAGCCCATTCAGAAGTGTGGATAAAAAGCATTTCAGTTTTTTTAAAGCCGTACCTGGTGACACAAGGTGGGTCCATAGTTTTATTGCAGCCTTGTAATGAGGTTACCGGGTCTTATGAAAATTCTCCTGATGCGCGGTCTGACAAAATACTTGATATATATAAGTCGTACTGCAAGGAAAAATTTTCATCGATAAATGAATTGAATGCAAGTACACATAAAAACTATAAGGATTTTTCAAAGATAACAATCCCGGATATTCCTTCTGCATGGGGGGGCTGCTGTTTTAGGGATATTGACCTCTCTCATCTTCCAACGACGTTGGCTGAATGCAAACTATTTATAGAGTTTGGTAAATGGTATACGGAAAAATATCTAAAATACGTAGCGGATCTATATAAAAAGTCTGGTATAGATGTCCCGATTATCGTTAACCTTGTTGGGTGGTACTGGCCTCAGAATTTTGAGCGATTAGAGAAAATACTCGACCTTACATCAATGGATACGTATTACCAGAATATGCTGCCTGGAGATTTGTACTGTGCCTTCACCAAGCTATACAAAATATATAGCCGTATATCGAAGTTTCCGACTGCGGTTGAATTCCAATGTGGTGTCTGGGATCCTATGATCAAACAGATAGGGGTGATGAGCGAACGACATTTTTATTACACATCGTTAGTCGCAATTGCATCGGGCTTGAAGGGGATTAACTATTACATGTTAGTCAATAGAGATAATTGGTATTTTGCACCCATTAACGAATGGGGGAAAATACGAGTGGCTGCCCAAAAGGTTGTTCAGAGAACAACAAGTGTCATGAAGAAGCTATCGATTGAAAATCTCGAAAGGACAACTTCGCTTGGTATTGCTTGGTACGCACCACATACGGAACATTTTCTTTTTACCGGCAAGAAACAAGTTCACCTAGAATACAAGCATAAAGAAATATCAAAAATGCCATTCAATGAGGATTACCCGCATGTATGGAACATATACCGATCTATGACAAATTACGGTTTTGACCTTGATATTGTATCTATTACTGATGATAAAGAATTTCCTCCGTATTTGATCTATAGCGGATATCCGTTTATGGAATGGCCAATTGCAGAAAAACTATATAAATATGTCGCTTCGGGCGGTAAATTAATTGTGTTTGGCAGTTTACCAGAGGTAGATATCTCTGGAGAAATGAAATATGATCTCTTTAAAGATTTACTCAAAAACTTGCGGACATATAAAGCAAAAGGCGTATTCTCAATTAAGATAGGTAAAGGCGCAATATATTATGCTCCTGAAGATGGTAGTACTAACTATAGAACATTCTTTAAAGAAGTGGGGTACACCGAGGATATATGTAGTGCTATTCCGGGAATTTTCACCTCAATGCATGTTGATAAGAAGACAAAAAAGAATATATTGTTCGTTATTAACAATAATTTTGTAAAAAAAGAATGCAAACTTACGGTAAGTCGTATGTGCAAATTTACACGATTAACTGACATAGAAGACAAGAAAAAATATCTATTGAGGGACACGCTTACTATAGATAAAAAGGATGTAAGGGTTTTTTATCTTTCTTGATAAAAAACAATTATCAAAAACCAAACATTTTAAAAAATAGGGCATAACGAAAGGGTTCATATATATGTGGGATTATACGAAAAAAGTGAAAGACCATTTTCTTCATCCCCGCAATGTTGGAGAAATAGAAAAAGCAGATGCTGTTGGTGAAGTAGGGAATCTTGCATGTGGAGACATGTTGAAATTGATGTTAAAAATTGATAAGGAAAAAGAGGTAATACTCTATGCAAAGTTCCAAACATTTGGATGTGCGAGTGCTATTGCGTCTAGCTCGGCTTTAACTGAAATCATTAAAGGTATGACCATTGATGAGGCTTCAAAAGTCTCAAATGATGATATTGCTGAGTACCTTGGTGGGTTGCCTGAGGAAAAGATGCATTGTTCGGTAATGGGCCAGGAAGCGCTTGAGCAAGCAATAGCAACATATCGCGGAATAGTGCTTGAAGAAAGAGTTGAAGAAGGAACTATTGTGTGTAAATGTTTTGGCGTGACAGATCAAAAAATAGCGCGTGTTGTAAGTGAAAACAAGTTGACTACGGTTGAGCAGGTAACACATTATTGCAAAGCTGGTGGTGGTTGCGGGAAATGTAAAGATGATATTGAGAATATTATTAAAGAGGTTATTGAAAAAGATAAGCAGAAAGAAGGTCCGGCTGTATGTGTAACGGAAAAAAAAGAATTAACTAACATTCAAAAAATAAAATTAATAGAAGAAACAATAGAACATGAAATAAAACCAAAATTAGTTGCTGATGGTGGAGGGATAGAGCTCGTTGATGTTGATAGCAATAAAGTCATTGTTGCTTTACGAGGAGCGTGTTCAGAGTGTCCTTCCGCTGGGATCACATTAAAGTCATGGGTAGAAGTAAAATTAAAAGAGTTTGTCAGTGATGACCTGTATGTGGTGGAGGTGAAGCAATGAAAGAAATTTATGTAGATAATAATGCCACAACGCGTGTTGCAGATGAAGTCTTTGAAGAGATGAGGCCATATTTTTGCACATTGTATGGTAACCCATCGAGTATGCATAGCTTTGGGGGACAGGTACACGAGAAAATGGAAGATGCCCGGGTAAAAGTTGCTGATCTTATTGGGGCGGAATCTCCTGAAGAAATAATTTTTACCAGTTGTGGGACTGAATCAGATAATAGTGCTATTCTCTCCATGATTGAATCTGAATCCGAAAAGAAGCATATTATAACAACAAGAGTGGAGCACCCAGCAGTATGGAATCTATGCCAATATCTCAAGACGAGAGGGTATAGGGTTACTGAACTGGGCGTAGATAATGAAGGAATGATTAATATTGATGAGTTAAAGGCTTCGCTAACACCTGATACTGCAGTTGTATCGGTGATGTATGCCAACAATGAAACAGGAGTAGTTTTTCCTGTTGAAGAGATTGCAGATATTGTGAAATCAAGAGGTATTATTTTTCATACGGATGCTGTGCAGGCTGTTGGAAAATTACCGCTTAATGTATCTAAAACTGCCATAGATATGCTTTCTCTTTCAGGCCATAAATTGCATGCCCCAAAAGGAGTTGGAGCGTTATATGTAAGAAAAGGAGTGAAATTTAGACCCTTTGTAATAGGTGGGCATCAGGAAAAGTCACGACGTGGAGGAACTGAAAATATTTCTTCAATAATTGGCCTGGGAAAAGCATGTGTATTAGCAAAAAGTTTTATTGAAGATGAAAATACAAATGTAAAAAATCTCAGAGATAAATTGGAAAATAATTTATTAGAGAAGTGTTTAGATACACGTTTAAATGGGCATAAGATAAATCGTTTACCGAATACAACGAATATTAGCTTTGAATTTGTTGAAGGTGAAGCAATACTTCTTTTATTAAACGAATTTGGTATATGTGCCTCATCAGGGTCTGCGTGTACGTCTGGGTCATTAGAACCTTCCCATGTGATGCGAGCCATGGGTGTTCCGTTTACGTTTGCACACGGATCTATACGATTTAGTTTGAGTCGGTATAATAATGAGAAAGAGATCGATTTTATTATAGAAAAACTTCCACCAATTATTGAACGTCTCAGAGAAATGTCACCATATGGTAGAATGAAGGGAGATGGACGATGGACGAAGGAAGAATGAAGAACAGGATTCAAAGTTTTAGAGATCTTGAAGTGTATAAATTGGCATTTGATTCTGCAATGAAAATATATAGTGTAACAAAAAGCTTTCCAGCTAGTGAGAAATATTCATTAGTTGACCAAATAAGAAGATCTTCTAGGTCTGTATGTTCAAACCTTGCAGAATCATGGCGGAAACGTAGATATGTTGCAATGTTTATAAATAAGATTACAGATGCTCAACAAGAAGCTGCTGAAACGCAAACATGGCTAGATTTCGCGTTCAAATGCGATTATATTGCAGAAGAAATATATAATTCTCTAGATGAAAAATATGAACATATTTTTGCGAAGCTGGCAACTATGGAGCGAAAAGCAGATACGTTTTGCAGGGGAAAAAAATTGTAGGTATTTTCGTCCGTCGTCTGTCTTCTTTCTTCCTTCGTTTTTACTGAAAGAGGAATGCCCTGAAAGCGATACCTTCCGCTTGTGTATCAAGATGATAATAGCGATTGTAGAAATATTCAAATCGTACTCTTATTAATCCAGGATGAAATAGCTGTATACCTACTACCCCACCAATATTATCATAGTGTATATATTTTAAGCCCGTAGACCAATTGAATTGCGCTGAGACATCAATATTAGGGATTATCTCATAACTCATAGTAAATGTTTCTTTGAGGGATTGTGCTTTTACTTTTGGTGGTTGATAAACGTCTTTTTCCCATGGCACCCATGAATTTGGCTCGTGTTCGACTTCACCCCATCTACCGTCGGTTCGTTGAGTAATACGCAATTTATCATTAACGTCATGGTTAAACTCTAGGTATGTTTCGTGCAAAATAAAATGTGCCGGGTCAGGACGATAATTAATACGGGTATATCGATATCCAGGAATTACTGACAAACTGATCTTAGGAAAGAACATACGCTCTTCAACAATAAAGTGGTTTGACCATGGTTTCATGATCCACGGGGTGTTAAGAGCTCTGCCCCTGTAATGTTCGTATCCCATGAATGTATCGAAATTCGAAACAGGATGATTTTCTTTGTGTTTAAAAAGCCAGTGAAAAATCCATCGGTTACGAATTTCGCTTGCAAACGTATTTAAACGTGCATGAAAACGAATACGTTGATAGCCAGGGTTTAGTATAACTCTGCCAACATAGGGGATCTTGAATGGCACCGCATATTCAAGTCCAACTCCATGTGTCTCCTGCATGAGAAGTTTAAAATCGTTTATAGTTTCATCGAAGACACCCAACATATCGCGCCTGTCATAGGTGTATCGAATAAGCGGTAACTCTTTATGTAATTTAACGATGCCTGTCCAGGAATATGAACGCGTATATGAATGTCTTACATCAGCTTTTTGATCGCTTTTACGATATTTATCAACGAGGTGAGTGTTGCTTTCAGGCCATTGCTTAGTAAACCAAGCTTTTTGGTACAGTCCAAAAATAAGACTTTCGACAGGAATAGGTTCTTCATATAACTCAACGCGTGTTGATACGCTGAGAAAATCAGTGACTTTAAATCCTAACCCTTCTGAGTAGTATCGTTTAAAACCTGCTCGTTCGGCTTTAGTTTCAATTTCTGGCCTGTATCCTTTTTCTTGGAATTGTGAGAGAAACTTTGCCAAGAAACCTTGTTCCTGATCTATTTTTTCGCCAATTTCGTTAATGGGGCCTTCAGGTTTTTTCTTATTGGCAGCTATCTCGGTATTAAGCGCTCCGTCCTGAATATCCTTTTCGTTATCCATCTCTTCGGTAGTGATAACAAGCTCATCATCAGGAGTGGCGGTAGGGGATGCTTCCTGGAGGGTATTCGTATCATCAGCGGCATATACGCTGAAGGCTGTAAAAATACTTAGTAGCGCAGTTATTATTAAATTTTTTGTTAAGTGATTTGTCTTCATATATTTTGGGTATTTTACCACTAAATTTTATTAAGTCAATAAATTTTTGTAATAAAAAAGGTTATCGTTTGCTATAAATACAACCGCAATAATTTTGACGATAGAGGTTGTAGGTTTTAGACAATTCTATACTTCTTTTGAAACCGTTTTTTTTCTTAAAATCAGCAGGTAGGAAATCCACCGTTTTACCTTTCACTAGCTCTGATCCAATAGAATTGATAAGTGCAGCATTCTTATGAGGGCTTACTGATAAAACGGTTGTGAAGAGGTTACACATTTTTCTTTCGGCGGTTTCACATGCTTTTTCTAATCTAATGCGATAACAAAGTTCGCACCGAGCACCTTTTTCAGGTTCGCATTCATATCCTTTTGTGGTTTCATGCCAGTTCTCTGGGTCATATTCATCGCATATAAGGGGGATTTTAAGTATTTGGGACAGTTTTTGGACTTCCTTACGTCTTTTCTCATACTCGTCTTGAGGATGAATATTGGGGTTGTAGAAATAAAAAATGAGCCTGTATTGATCTTTAAGTTCTTCGTGAACTACAGTGGCGTCAGGTGCACAACATATATGTACGAGAAGATATGGGTTTTGCGATAATACATTCATAATGTAAGAATATCAAAAATATAACAAAAAGCAACAATGTAAATGTAAAGGTCTTATCGAAATTATGTATAGTAGTATATGTATCAAGATATAGGTGTTTTTATTCTTTACAAACATGATATTTATGCGAGAATATATCTAATAATTTGAGTAGGAGGAAATTATGTCCAGGAGAAAATCTTTTTTTGGCTTATTCAACATAATTAGACTTATGTCAAGAAGCACTACTGAGTCCAAAGAGGGGCAATGGTTAAGCATTCCGAAAGTATCGAGCGATAAAGATTCTGAAAAACAGGAAATCGCCCGTAAACAACTAAAAAGAATGATTTTAGACTGATAGCATTTTCGTAAGCTTTTACTTCTCAACCTCTACAACATTTTAAATCAACTATTATTTGTTCTGAAACCCTAAAAGGAGATTCTTATGATACTTGTTACCGGTGCAACTGGTTATATCGGGTCTCATCTCGTTTTATCTTTACGTCAAGACGGTCAGTCAGTTTTGTGTCTTGTGAGAAAAAACACACCACAAGAAAGTATTGATTTTCTCAAATCGCATGGCGCAGAAATAATTCAGGGTGATTTACTCAATCTTGATCCGCTTATTGATCAAGTTCAGGGGAAAGTAAAAAAAGTAGTCCATCTTGTGGGGAGCATTGTGGCATCAAAACAAGAATCTTTTGAAACCGTGCACAAAAAAAAGACGAAGGCACTTATCTCATTATGTCAAAAAATAGGTGCTAAAAAGATAGTGCTTCTTACTGCGGTGGGGGCATCTCCGGATGCTGAAAGCGACTATTTAAAAACTAAATTTATGGCGGAAGAAGAGGTGAGAAACTCTGGTATACCCTATGTTGTTTTACGTGCATCACTTGTTTTTGGTAATGATGGGGGTATGCGAAACAGTAAAATGTTGATAAAACTGTCTCGTCTTGTCCAGCGGACACCTTTTGTTCCTTTTATAGGTACGGGACAGTCGCTTGTGCAGCCAGTATACATAGGTGATTTGATTATCTGTTTAAAAAAGTCAGTACTTGACGATACCGTTAAGGATAAAACATTTGAGATTGCAGGTCCTGAAAAGATGTCCTTTAATCAAATGATTCAAAAAATCGCTGATTATTACGATGTAAGACGCATTATTGTACATATTCCGACTACAATAATGATCCCTATAGCGACTCTGCTTGAAAAAATAATACCAGCACCTGCTGTCAGCTGCGATCAAATCAAACTATTGAAAAAAGATAATGTTTGTGACACAAAACTAATGGAAGAAACATTCCCTGTTAATATGATAAAATTTGAGGATGGATTTAAAATATAGCGTTTAGATTTCAATGAAACAACAAGATGAATGGTGTTTAAATGAGGAAATTTGATTTCAATTTACCCACTAAAATAGTTTTTGGCTCTGGAGAGATTCAACGTATAGGTAAAGAAGCACGTAAGATAGGGAAATTGGCCATGCTTCTTACCGGTCAAAATGCAATGAAAAAGCTTGGTATTACTGATACGGTTATTCAACTCTTAAAGAATGAGGGGGTTCATACCATACTTTTTGATAAAATCGAGCCAAATCCGCGCACAACAATAATAGATGAAGCGGGTTCTATTGCAGGCAAAAATAAATGTGATATGGTGATTGGTTTCGGTGGTGGCAGTGTTATGGATTCGGCAAAAGCGGTAGCGCTTGTTGCTCGATCGGGTAAACCAATATGGCCATATATTTATAATGAGCACGGTGATACCTCTTCGATAGACAGCGAAGTATTGCCGATAATTGAGATTCCTACCGTTGCGGCGACTGGATCAGAGGCGGATTGTGGCGGGGTGTTTACCAATTGGGAGACACACCAAAAGGGAGTATTGTTTAATCCGAAATTATTTCCAGTAGTATCAATTGTTGATCCTGCATTAACGCTGTCGTGTCCTGCGTCTGTTACCGGTGATGGAGGTATCGATATTCTATCTCATGTGCTTGACCCTTATATAACATCGACAAATGTTTGTCCTCTTGCAGACAGAATGTCTGAAAGTATAATGATTACGGTTATAGAGAATCTTGATAAAGCGATAAAGAATGGTGCTGATATCAAAGCCAGAGAAAATCTGTCGTGGGCAAGTACGGTTGCTTTATGCGGTATGCCGTCTGCGGGACGCGGCGGTTCTTTCCCTCTCCACGTTATGGAGCACTCTTTAAGTGGGTATTATGATATTAGTCATGGTAAAGGGCTCGCATGTCTTATGAACGCATGGTTGACATTTTCGTTATCCGGTAGTAAGGAGCGGTTAGCTTCGATTGCTCAAAGGGTATTTTATAAGGATATAAGTCAAGTCACAATTGATGAAGCGGCACAGATTGGGCTGGACGCCCTTATGAACTGGCTTAAGAACATTGGACAGTATGTTAATTTAAGTGAACTGGATATAGATGACACACATTTTGGGCAGATGGCTGATGATGCAATCAAGCTGTATGGCCATGGCAAAGATTATATCGAAAATCAGCCTATGCTCGATCGTGCCGGCATAATCGAAATATATAGAAAGTCACTTAGCTAGGGGTTGAGAATCAATAATATGTCTAATTTGGAGGTTTAGATTTGAGCCGTATACAAGGCGTGACGACGCTGGCTTGCCCTTGGTGGTACGTCAAGAAGGAACAACGAAGTAGACGGCCAAAGATGGGTGTCAAAAATAGTCGTATTATTGATTCTCAACCCCTAAGTATGCAACCCAAGCGTAATATTTTATATCTCACCTTAAATTCCTCTATTGGCGGAACCGAAATAATGATTCTTACGCTATCCAAGAACCTTAATCGTGAGAAATATAATCCTGTTATTTGTTCTCTTGTTGGAGATGGTACTCTAATAAGAGAGGCTAGCAATTGCGGAATCACCGCATATGATTTAAAAATGAGAGGGCCGTTTGATGTTACTATTATTTTCAAACTTCTGCGTCTCATAAATAAAGAACGTATACACATTATGCATACTTACCTTTACCATACTAATATTTTGGGAAGAGTTATGGGGTGGGTTACCCGTGTGCCGGTTATTATATCAACCCAGAGAAGCACTGATCCCTGGCGTAAATGGTATCATAGGGCACTTGATCGAATAACAGCTCGGTTATGTGATGTGATAATTTCTAACTCAATTGCTGGGAAAGAACGTTTAATTAAGAAAGAGAAGATAAAAGAAGATAAAATAATAATTATTAATAATGGCATTGAGAAAGCATTTCCTTGTGATATGCCGATGCTGCACAGATTAAAAGAACAATGTGGAATTCTTGCAGATAGTCCGGTGATTGGCACCGTTTCTAATCTAAAGCCTGCAAAAGGTTTGAGATACCTTTTGCAGGCATTTAAATATATTTCGGAGAAAAACAATAAAGCTAAACTTGTCATTGTCGGTTACGGAGAATTATACAATGAATTAGAACAGTATGCTGAAGATTTAGGGGTATTGCATAATGTCCGGTTTACCGGATTTCAATCAAATGCAATTGACTATATATCTTTTTTTGACGTATTTGTGATCTCTTCTTTATGGGAAGGAACGCCAGTTAGTTTGCTTGAAGCAATGTCTTTAGGTAAACCAGTTGTCGCAACTGATGTGGGTGGAGTGGCTGAGGTTGTTAAAAGCGGGGAAGATGGAGTCCTCGTGAAGCCCCGCAATGCACGACTGCTGGCGGATACGATTATTGAAATTATGAGTAACAAAACAATGAGAAAAGAGTTGGGAGAGAATGCAGCGAGAAAAATTGAGCAAAAATTTAATACTGTAGACATGGTCAAAAATACTGAAGTTTTGTATGAATCTATCATTAATAAAAAGAAAACACAAAAAGTATGAGCACAATTAAGGTCTGCCACATAATTACCCGTTTAATACAAGGGGGCGCGCAAGAGAATACTGTTTCTACGGTTGAGCTTTTACAACAATCAAATGACTTTGAAGTGACCTTGATAACGGGGCCTGCATTAGGCCCTGAAGGAACTATGATTACCTATGCGAAAGAACATATCAAGAACACCATTGTTGTGGATGAACTGAGGCGAAATATCAATCCAATTCTCGATACTATATCTTTTCTTAAACTTGTGATGATACTAAGAAAGGGTAGATATGATATTGTTCATACGCATAGCTCGAAGGCTGGAATTATCGGAAGGATTGCTGCCCGGTGTGCTGGTGTTAAGGTAATAGTGCATACCATTCATGGTCTTCCTTATCATGAATATCAACATGTCGTTATAAATAAGCTGTATGTACTATTGGAGAGATATGTAACACGATTTACCAAAAAAATTATTTCCGTGGCTGATATTATGACTGAAAAGGCAGTGGCGCAGGGAGTGGTCTCAAAAGATAAATGTATTACGATATATAGCGGGATGAATCTCGATAACTTTGTTAAAAATGATGAAATTAAGCATGCAGTGCGCAATCAGCTTGGCATCCCTCAAGATGGAGTTGTTATTCTTAAAGTTGCCCGATTATTCTATTTGAAAGGACACGAATATGTGGTTCGTGCTGCGCGGGAAGTCATGAAAGAAAACCCACACGTCATATTTTTATTTGTTGGAGGGGGGATTTTAAACGAAAAAATGCAAGCGCTCGTGAATCAGTATGGACTTAAAAATAATTTTATTTTTGTAGGACTTGTTAATGCAGATCAAGTTCCTCGCTATATTAATTGTGCAGATATTGTGGTACATGCTTCGTTGAGAGAAGGTTTGCCGCGTATTGTGCCGCAAGCACTGGCATGCAAAAAACCTGTTGTTGCTTTCGATGTTGATGGTACAAAGGAGGTGTTGAAAAATAACAAAAACGGTTTTCTTATACCACCTGAGAATATCACTGCACTCCAAAATGCATTATCGAATCTAGTCACGAATAAAGAATTGAGAGAGCGGATGGGGAAAGAAGGTAGAAATGATATTGATCCCATTTTTAGAAATGAATATATGGTAGAACAAATAGAAAAATTATATTATGCTCTCATAAAATAACATTAAAAATAAGAATGGATGGATGCTATGTGGTATATGCTTTACGGAGGCAGTTGTATAGGAGCTCTAGCCGTATCACTTTTGGTGACACGTTTTGCAATATTTTTATCGCAAAAATATAATATCTATGACACACCCGGAAAGAGAAAGATCCACACGACGATGATGCCGCGTATTGGATGGCTTGGAATTTATGGGGCCATTCTTCTGATCGTAACAATTATCTCATATAGTGTATTTGCTCTAGGGGCGCATCCATTATGCGAGAAATTATGGGGGGGAGAACTGATCTCGTATATCCCAGGTTTTTATAAGAAAGCCCCGCAGTTAATAGGTGTTTTAATTGGAGGAATGGTCATCACCTTAATTGGCATATATGATGATAGATATGGTTCTTCTCCATTAATGAAGCTCTGCGGTCAAATAAGTGCCGCATTAGTCTTAATTGCTTTTGATATTCGGATTACTTTCTTTGTGCATAGTTATTTGTTTAGCGTGTTTATAACCGTAGTGTGGGTTGTGGCATTAATTAATGCTTTTAATCTCTTGGATAATATGGATGGTCTCTCAGGGGGTGTCGCCCTGATTGTTTCTGTTCTTTTTTTCTGTGCGATATCATCACTTGATCAATATTTTGTCAGCATATTGCTGGCAGTTTTTATTGGCGTATTGATAGGTTTCTTATGCTTTAACTTTTATCCCGCAAAGATCTTCATGGGAGATGCCGGGAGCATGTTTATAGGATATTTTATTGCTGCATTAACTATTGTTTCTACTTTCTACTCGAAATCTGCCCCTTCTCATTTTTCTGTTCTGATGCCTCTCTTTATCCTTGCAGTGCCGATATATGATACCGCATCGGTAATTCTTATCAGGATAAAAAACAAAAAACCGATTTATGAAGGTGACACCAATCATTTTTCTCACAGACTTGTTTCTCTGGGGATGTCACACCGCGGGGCAGTGCTCTTTATCTATCTTGTATCGCTGTGTGCGGGTATGCCGGCACTACTCTTGCCGTATATACACGCTTCTGGCGCAATACTCATTTTCGTTCAAGTTGTGGTAGTGCTGCTTCTTATCGCGTTTCTTGAATATTTTGCGAAAAGAAAAAAAGATGAAAAAAAAGAGAATTGAAAAAATAATAGATGTAATTCTCACATCAAATATTGTTCTGCTACTTTTTATTGCTCCGATAAAATTTGGCCTTCCGACTATTTATTCATATAAAGCATTTCTCCCAGAATCTTTTTTTGACTGGTTATATGCCACGTGGCCAAATGAATTGTTTGTTATTCTATGTATTAATTGTGCGGTATTCTTTTTGCTTAAATTGGCTCTTTCAGAAGGAATGGTTTTTAAATACAACATCATTACGAAGCTTCTAGGTGTATTTATATGTATTTGTGCTATCGGTCTTATGTATGCAGTCAATACGCAAATGGCGGTCAAGACCGCTATGAACATTATAGGGGCAGCTTGTTTCTATATTATAGTGAATAATTCTGCTGATAAAAAAAACTTATTCTTAATCGTTTTTTTGTCTGCCGCAATTCTTGTTTCAGTTTATGGTATCTATCAAAGGGTTTTTGGTTTTCAAGAAACGAAAGAGTGGGCAGATTTATATATGAAAAGTCACGCGTCCTTTGAGAGGATACAGGGGAAGCTCTCTAGTGGGCGTGTGTTTTCAACGTTTGTGTATCCTAATGCGTTTGCAGGGTATCTGCTCATGGTAATCCCGGTATCGGTTTTGTTGTTTATTCAAAGATTCAAAAAATCTAGTGAGCGGGAAAATAGTGTTAAGTATGCACTTTTGGTGTCTCTGATATGTGCAGCAGTATGCATTCCTTTTCTTGAAGGTTTTGGAGGAATCTTGAAAATTGCAGGAGTGGAAGTTGCTACTGGTGTGCTTATTCTCATATATCCGATTGTACAATTTGTTAACCTGATCTTGACGCAATCTCAGGGTGGTTATGTTGTTTTTATCTTAGTGATACTCTTTAGCGTGTATCTTTTTAATAAACGTATGTGTTTAAAATTATCCTTGTTAATTTTGAGTGTGCTTGTTTTGTCATGTTTTATCCTGCTAATGGTAAAGAGGGCAGAATTCTTTCAGTATGTCAAAGTTCTTTCTCTGAAAGCACGCATGGAGTATTTATGGAGCACTCTTGTTATGATCATCCATAAGCCGTTCATTGGATACGGACCAGGATCATACGGCAGTGTCTATGCTCAATATAAAATGCTTGCTGCAGAGGAGACACAATTTGCGCACAATAATTATCTTCAAGTATGGGCCGAATCCGGCATTGGAGGATGTATCGTATTTGTGTCGATATGGATCCTAGGGTTGAGAGAAGGGTTAAGACATTTTAAAGAAAATGGACTGGCTTCACATAATGATATAATACGTTTTGGTGCATTTCTCGGATTAACCGGATTTGTTCTTCACAGTTGTATTGATTTCGATTTTTATATACCGGCACTAGCTCTCTCGGCATTTTTTCTTTTGGCAATCCTCACCGATAACATGGCGAGTACCACGGTAAAGAAAATCACTGGGGATAGGATAAAAAAGATACTGATTTCATGTGCAGTTGTGCTATTTATTCTTGGAAATGGATATTGTATTAGATTGATTGTGGCAGATACGTTATTTAATAAGGGATTGGCATGTTACAATAAAAGAGAATATGTTCGCGCCATCGATATTCTTAAAAGTACAAAGAAATGGAACTCGTCGGATGATCTTGCTCAGTATTATGCAGGTATGGCGTGCTTATCATTAGGCAAGCCTGAAGACGCGGTACATTACTTTAATCGCGCAATAGAATTGAATACCTGTTCCTCAAAATATTATTATAAGCGTGCAGAAAGTTATTTTCAAATGGGAAGTTTTAGAGCTAACGTCGAAAAAGATCTAAAAAAAGCGGTAAAATATTATCCTACAAGTATGTTTTATAGAATAGAGCTGGCAAAGTTTTATGAGATTATTGGACAAAAAAAGAAAGCATTGATAGAATATCAGTATATATTAGAATTGAATCCTGAAGATTTACTTCTGCGAAATAAAGCAGATGCTTTAAGGGAAAACCTATAGAAATGTTATCTAACACAAGGAGTGAGCTATGAGAATACTTGTTATTCATGGTCCAAATCTAAATCTTCTCGGCGAAAGAGAACCTGAGATATATGGTTCCTTTTCACTAGATGATATTAATAAAAAGTTAAAAAAGATTGCAAAAGAAAATAAGATCGAAATTACTATTATACAATCAAATCATGAGGGAGACATTGTTGATGTTATCGGAAATGCTCGAGATATAACTGATGCTATAATAATTAATCCTGCAGCATATACTCACACCAGTATTGCTATACGAGATGCAATACTTGCTTCACAAGTGCCGACTCTTGAAGTTCACCTGTCAAATATTTATGCCAGGGAAGATTTTAGAAGTACGTCACTTATTGCGCCAGTTGCTGTTGGGCAGATATCGGGTTTTGGTTCTGAGAGTTACACGCTCGCAATGTACGCAGCCCTCAATTTGAAAGGGAAGCGTCGTGGCAAGAAATAGTGTATTTACTAATCGATGTGTAACTCTACAAAAAAAACTTATTCAGAAGAATATTGACGCCCTTTTTGTTTCTAATTTGAGTAATGTGTTTTATCTAACCGGCTTTCGCGGAACAAACGCATATCTCTTGGTAACAAAAAAATCGATTTTATTTTATACCGATTTTCGCTATAAAGAGGAAGCTGAAGCAGTAGTTAAACATGCAAAAATCGTAATTTACAGCGATTCATTTTTATCTCTTCTTTTTGTTGTCTTTCAGAAAAAAAAGATAGTTAGATGCGGCTTTGAATCATCATCTCTAACCTATGATCAGTTCGTTCGATTCCGTAGAGGGCTAAAAGGGGTAAAACTCGTTCCCCAGGATAGTATTGTTGAAGAACTAAGAATCATAAAAGATGCTCAGGAACTCAAGACTATAAAAAAATGTGCGCGGGTTATTGAAAGGGTTATTCACAATATACGCCCAAAAATACACGAGGGGGTAACTGAGAAAGAAGTCGCGGCCGAGATTGAGTATGTTATGCGCTTATATGGGGCCCAGAAGTCATCGTTTGATCCTATTGTGGCTTTTGGTGCTTCGACGTCGTGTCCACATGCACAGATAACTAATCGTGCATTGAAAAAAGGTGACGCAATAATGATTGATGCTGGATGTATTATTGACGGTTACAGTTCTGACTTGACAAGGACATTTTTCTTCAATAATATAAACGCTCGACTTAAAAAGATATATCACGTAGTGTATGAAGCACAGAAAAAAGCACTTGATGCAATACGTATCGGTGTGAAAGCTTCTTATATCGATCGCATTGCCCGAGAATACATTACGAAAAGCGGTTATGGTCCGTATTTTGGACATGCGCTAGGTCACGGTGTTGGTATTAATGTTCATGAGTTGCCACGCATATCTTCTGCGAGTGATGTGTTATTGGAAACAGGCATGGTATGTACTATTGAGCCGGGAATATATGTGCCACGGGTAGGGGGCGTAAGAATTGAGGATATGGTTTGTGTTACTGAATCTGGGTGTGAGCTTATAACTGGTCTATCAAAAAACCTAGATGATTGCATGCTGTAAAATATTGAATAAACGGAGGAACACATGGATTTGAAAGAGATAAAGAAAATTATTGAGATAATGAAAGAAAATGAAATTACCGAGTTTGAACTCGAAAAAGATGGGTTAAGAATTGTTCTTAAAAAGGGAACAAAAAATGGTTTTAAAGAGATTCCCGTTGAATATATTGCTCCTTCACAAAGCATGCAAACGACACCACAGGTTGCCAGTCAAGAGCCGGAAGAACCAAAAGGAAACTATGATTATATAAAGTCTCCTATGGTAGGAACTTTTTACTGCGCACCATCACCTGATTCTTCACCGTTTATTGCAAATGGACAATCAGTAAATTCTGATGATGTTGTTTGTATTGTTGAAGCAATGAAGGTGATGAATGAAATTAAAGCGGATGTAAAAGGGAAGATAGTAGAGATCTTGGTTGAAAACAGCGAACCTGTAGAGTTTGGTCAGCCATTATTTAAAGTCGAAAAAGTTAAGTAAAAACGGTTAATTCAATCTGAAACGGTGACGTCAATAAGGATATATAGTTTATGTTTGAAAAAGTATTAATAGCAAATAGAGGTGAAATCGCATTAAGAATAATTAGGGCGTGTAAGGAGCTTGGGATTAGTACTGTCGCAGTTTATTCTGAAGTAGACAGTGATTCTCTCCATGTTAAATATGCCGATGATGCAATATGTATCGGTCCTGCACCTGCTGCCGAAAGTTATCTTAACATTCCGCGTATTATTAGCGCGGCAGAAATTGCTGATGTTGAAGCAATTCACCCTGGATATGGTTTTCTCGCGGAAAATGCGCACTTTGCCGAAATATGTGAGAGCTGTAATATTAAATTTATTGGGCCACATCCTGATAGTATGCGGATGATGGGCGATAAAAATACTGCTCGAAAAGTTGCAAAAAAATGTGGTGTTCCGGTTGTTCCGGGTAGTGATGGCTTAGTTGAGGATAGAGAAAAAGCTCTGCAGGTAGCAAAAAAAATTGGATATCCGGTAATTATTAAGGCTACTGCGGGTGGTGGCGGCAAGGGAATGCGTGTTGCGCACAATGATATCAGTCTTGCTAATGCGTTTTTTACAGCACAAACCGAGGCTGAAGCGGCATTTGGTAACTCGGGTGTATATATTGAGAAATTTATCGAAAAACCACGCCATATAGAATTTCAAATCCTCGCAGATTCAAAAGGCAATATTGTACATCTTGGAGAGCGTGATTGCACTATTCAAAGAAGGCACCAAAAGTTGATCGAAGAATCACCGTCACCAGTTTTGAGTTCAAAATTACGGTCAAAAATGGGTAAAATGGCAATAAAAATGGCGGAGAATGCTAACTATGTAAGTGCGGGGACTATTGAATTTCTTCTCGATAAAAACGATAATTTTTATTTTATAGAAATGAATACCCGTATACAAGTTGAGCATCCGGTCACAGAGATGGTTACGGGTATCGATCTTATTGTTGAGCAGATACGGATCAGTGCTGGAGAAAAACTTGGTTTTGAGCAAAAAGATGTTACTTTTACCGGGACAGCCATTGAATGCAGGATAAATGCAGAAGACCCTGATAATAATTTTAGGGCTTCTCCCGGGACAATTACTCAATTGATATTACCTGGCGGGCCGGGGATTCGTGTTGACACTCATGCGTACGGAGGGTATAAAATTTCGCAGTATTACGATTCAATGGTTGCGAAGCTCATCGCATATGGTAAAACGAGGGACGAAACAATAAAGAGGATGCATCGTGCACTCGAAGAATTTCATGTAGAAGGCATAAAAACAACAATACCGTTTTTGCGGTTTGTTCATTCCGACAGTAATTTTCAAAAAGGAAAATATGCGACAGACTATGTAGATGATATTTTAAGTAATAAAGAATAATTACATAACCAGGGGTTGAGAAATAATGGAGGGGATATGAAGATATTTACAGGATTTATTCGGTTTGTATATTCAATTGTGTTTACGATAATGATACTTGCGAGTAGTTTTATATTAACTTCGGTATCATTTAACCTTCCCATTGACAGGGATCTGGTACTAACAAAGATGAGCATAATATCTGACAGCATGGAGGGGCGTCTCTGGTGCGGTGTTGCGGGCGTACTTGTTGTTATTTTGGTATTATTGTATCTACTGGTAAAAGCTCGTGAATCTCATCAAGAAGCTGCAATTGCATTTGATAATCCTAACGGTGAGGTAAGCATATCCTTGGGCGCAATTGAGAACTTTGTTATGCGTGTTGGAAAAGAATTCTCCGAGATCAAGACATTGCATCCAAAAATAATTGCCCGCAAAGACGGCGTGGATATAGCCTTAAAAGTTGATTTGTGGTCAGGCATGAATTTGCCGCGCGTGACAGAAACTGTGCAGAGCGTTGTTAAATCACAAATTCAGAATATTTTGGGAATAGAAAATGTTCATTCTGTAGAAGTAATGGTTTCAAAGATTGTTTCGCGTGAAAATGAAGGAAAGAAAATATCTGCAAGTGACAGTTACAAAAACGAGGATTTACAAAAAAGCGTAAGCGAAGAAAATTAAACAACATTATTATAAGCAAGAGGAGGCAGTAATGAAGCTTGGTGTATTAACAGGGGGCGGTGATTGCCCTGGATTAAATGCAGTGATTTCTGGCGTAGTGCGAAGAGCACTATTTCATAATATAGAGGTTGTTGGTGTTATGAGAGGATGGAGAGGGATGATTGATTGTGACACAGTAAAACTAACGCGAAATTCTGTGTCGGGAATTCTTCATCGTGGAGGCACTATTCTTCATACTTCACGCACAAATCCATGCAAAAATGATGATGACATGAAAAAAGTCATGGAAAATTTCACAAAGATGGGTCTTGATGCGTTAATCGCAATTGGCGGAGATGATACACTGACCGTTGCATCAAAAATGTATGATGCAGGACTCAAAACTGTTGGTGTGCCGAAAACTATCGATAATGATTTGTCAGGCACGGATTGTACGTTTGGTTTTGATACAGCTATTAATATTGCTATGGAAGCTGTTGATAGATTACATACAACTGCTGAATCGCATAACAGAGTTATGGTTGTTGAGCTTATGGGAAGAAGCGCAGGATGGATTGCCCTTGAAGCGGGATTAGCTGGAGGCGCTGATGTTATCCTTATTCCTGAAGTTAAGGTAAGTATGGACGAAATTTGTTCAATCATCAAAAAACGTCATAACAGTGGCAGAAGCTTTAGTATAGTTGCTGTTGCAGAAGGTTTTTTGCTTGAAGGAGTTGAAGTGACACAAGATGAAGGACTTGATGCGTTTGGACATGCAAAACTTGGTGGTATAGGTAATTATTTAGGTGCAGAAATTGAGAAAAATACCGGGTACGAGACAAGAGTGACTGTATTAGGTCATACTCAACGTGGTGGTACTCCAACAGCATTTGACCGAGTCCTCGGGCTACGTTTTGGGGTAAATGCCGTTGATCTTGTTGTAAAAGGGGATTTCGGTAAAATGGTGAGTAAACGTGGTAATGATATTGTTTCTGTACCAATCAAAGAAGCTGTCAGTAAATTGCGCACTGTTCCGCCAGAATTATATAAGTTAGCGCAGGGTTTTTTCGGATAATATTTTTATGAAAGAAATAATTGAACAGGAACTTAAGTGTAGTATTGACCTTAAAAAAGTGGTTTGCGAGACTTCTATACCGGTTATTGAAAAAATAACCGGTATCTTTTGCGATACGCTTTCAAAAGGCAACAAAATACTTATCTGTGGTAATGGTGGTAGTGCGGCAGATGCACAGCATATGGCAGCTGAGTTTGTCGGACGGTATAAAAAAGAGAGAAAAGCCTTGCCGGCGATATCTCTATCGACCGACACATCAATCATTACCTGCATAGGTAACGATTATTCTTTCGACACAATATTCTCTCGTCAAGTTGAAGCGCTTGCGGTAAAAGATGATCTCGTATTAGGTATATCAACGAGCGGAAACTCTGAAAATGTGATTCAAGCATTGAATGCCGCCCATAGCATTGGGGCTCGTACGGTTGTGTTTACCGGAGGTGACGGCGGAAGAATAAAAGATATTGCCCAGTGTTCATTTATTGTCCCTTCCAAAGATACACCTCGCATTCAGGAAGTTCACTGCACAGTGATGCATATCATATGTCTTTTAGTTGAACAAAAACTTTTTTAGATGGTTCAATGAAAACTAAAATTATCTCACGCACATTATTAAAGAAAAAGATTCAACCATTACGTAAACAAGGTAAGAAGATAGTGTTTACGAATGGATGTTTTGATATTATTCATTTTGGTCATGTTAGTTATCTTGAGCAAGCTAAAGCGTGTGGTGATTTTTTGGTGGTTGGCCTTAATGATGACAAATCAGTCAGAAAGATAAAAGGCAATGGTCGTCCCATTGTTTCTCAAAATGATAGGGCACGCGTTCTTGCTGGCCTAGAAGCGGTTGATTGTGTTGTCCTCTTTAATGAGGACACCCCATACAATCTTATAAAAACGTGCAGGCCTGATATACTTGTAAAAGGTGCGGATTATTCCCACAAAGAAATCGTAGGCAATGATCTTATGAAAGAGTGGGGTGGAAAAGTAACGCGGATACGACTTCTTAAGAATAGATCAACAAGCAATCTTATTAAACTATTAAAAGGACAGCTATAAGCCTTAAGCTGTAAGATATAAGATAAAGGACATATACTTAAAAAAGATAGCTGTAATTTTACAGCTTATAGCTTATTTTGAAATATGACAAAAAAAACTGATAGTACACTAAAAAAAAGCATATATCGTATTCTTGATGCAAACATTAATCGACTGAGAGAGGCTCTGCGCGTAGTCGAAGAAGTCGCTCGCTTTATTGTGGGGGACAAGAAATGTACGCAGGATATTAAGCGTTGCAGACATACCGTACAAAAAATCCTTAGCCAGCTGAGTATCGAAGAACACCAAATAGAGTTGTGTCGCGATTCTCAGAATGATGTAGGAAAGAATATAAAAAGTGAATCTGAAGCGAATCGAAACGGAGTAGAAGATATTCTCATGGCCAATCTTCATCGTGCTGAGGAGTCCTTGCGTGTTCTTGAAGAATTTTTTAAAATTTACGAGCAAGATGCAAGCCTACAATGTAAGAAATTACGTTTTGAAATATATAGCATAGAAAAGGAAATGTTAAAAAAAATAATCTGAGAGGATTTTGGAAGTAATACAATGAAAGATGATATAGGTCTCTACGTAATTATAGATCAAGGGTATTTGGGAAAGAAGGATCCTGTTAAGTATGCTTGTCGAGTTATTGATGCTGGAGTGAAGATTATACAGTATAGAGCTAAGGATTCTCGTTCTTCAGATTATGTAAAGAATGCTATAGCAATTGCTCGAATCGCAAAAAAAAGAAACGTGAAATTTATTGTAAATGATAGGGTTGATATTGCGCTATGGGTGAATGCCGATGGAGTTCATCTCGGAGCCGATGACATTCCAGCTGTTGCTGCCAGAAAGCTACTTGGTTCGAAAAAGATAATTGGGTACTCAACACATTCTGTCAGAGAAGCCACACTCGCAAACAAGTTACCGATAGATTATATAAGTATTGGGCCGATATATTATTCAAAAACAAAAAACGTTGTTCATCCTCTTGGGTGTGAGTCTGTTCGTAAAGTAGTGCAGCGTGTTACAAAGCCAGTTGTTGCTATTGGCGGTGTTGATGATAAAAATGTGCAGGAACTCTATAACGCAGGTGCATCAGGCATAAGTGTTATTTCTTATGTTCTGGGTGCTCATTCCATGAAACATGCAGTTGAAAAAATTAATAAAGGAAAGATAAACCCTTGTCAGGGATAATAAGTAAGGATGGTTTAATTTATGAGTATTATAAATGAAATAAAAAAAGGAAATATCTCATCAGTAATAAAGTCTCTTGCAAAAGCTGAGAATGTATCCGTTGAATACATGGCGGCGGGCATAGTCGATGGGACTATTGTTGCCCCTCAGAACAAAATAAGAAATCTAACCAGTCCCTGTGCAATCGGCAAAGGCTTAAAAACAAAGGTTAATGCAAATATTGGGACGTCAAGCGATGTTGTAGATGTACACGTTGAAATTGATAAATTGTTTGCGGCTGTTGAGGCAGGTTCCGATACGATAATGGATCTGAGCACTGGTGGTAATATTGATGATGTGAGAAGAGTACTTATTGCAAAATGTGATGTCCCGTTTGGTACGGTGCCAATTTATCAAGCAGTTATTTCTCATCATTGCGCAAAAAAACCTATTGCTGATATTTCAGTTGATGAGCTTTTTACGATTATAGAAAATCATGCAAAGAGTGGTGTTGATTTTGTTACTGTTCATGCCGGTCTCACGAGGAAATCATATGATGCACTCTTGCAACAGGGGCGCGTAATAGATATTGTCAGTCGTGGCGGGGCATTTATGACAGAGTGGATGGTTAAAAATGATAAAGAAAACCCATTTTATACACATTTTGATAGATTATGCGAAATAGCCCTTAGATATGATATGACACTAAGCTTAGGTGACGGGATGCGGCCAGGATCTATTCTTGATGCCACTGATCGCGCTCAAATTGAAGAGCTAATCACATTGGGTGAACTTGCAAAGAGGTCACATGAAGTTGGTGTTCAAACAATAATTGAAGGTCCCGGGCACGTGCCTTTAAACCAGGTTGTTGAGAATATGAAATTGCAAAAATTACTATGCAATGGGGCTCCGTTTTATGTTCTTGGACCGCTCGTAACTGATAGCGCTCCGGGATACGATCATATTGTTTCTGCAATAGGTGGCGCGTTAGCAGCAGCCAATGGCGCTGATTATTTGTGTTATGTAACCCCATCTGAACATTTGAGACTCCCCGATGTCAATGATGTGCGTGAAGGTGTTATTGCCTCACGCATTGCTGCTCATGCGGGCGATATTGCAAAGGGGATACCATCAGCTATAGAGAGGGATAAAAGGATGTCTCGTGCTCGTCAAAAAAGAGATTGGAAAGCTCAGATCGAATGTGCTATTGATCCTGTTAAAGCGCGTGCAATGAGAGAATCAAGCGTTCCCGAGGAGGAAGATGTCTGTACAATGTGTAGCGGACTGTGCGCAGTTAAAATAATAGATAATTTAAAAAATGATAAGTAATAAAATTATGAGGGATAAATATATCGTTTGTTTTATATAGAAAACGATTATTTATCATATATTTATTAAAGGGGAGGTATGATGAGTGTACTTGTTGTTGGTTCAGTTGCGTTAGATACTATAAAAACGCCCACAGGGGAAAGAAAAGATTCATTGGGTGGTTCAGCGACATATTTTTCTTATGCTGCAAGTTTTTTCACCAAATTACATATGGTCGGTGTTGTCGGGAAAGATTTCCCTGCAAAGCACATTGCTCTTTTGAAAAAAAGAGGCATTGATCTTAAAGGATTAGAAATCACAAAAGGAAAATCTTTTCGCTGGACAGGTAGCTATGAAGGGGATTTAAACCAGGCTGAAACATTGAATACCGAACTAAATGTTTTTGGCGATTTTAGTCCAAAAATTCCTGACTCGTATAAAGATATTAAGTATGTGTTTCTTGCAAATATTGATCCTGACTTGCAGATGGATGTTTTGCGGCAGATAAAAAAGCCTACGCTTGTTGTTGCTGATACCATGAATTTGTGGATAGATATCAAAAGAAAATCTTTAGAGAAACTATTAAAAAAAGTTGATATATTCATATTAAATGACGCAGAATGTGCTCAATTGACCGGTGACCACAATCACTTGCGTGCTGCGCGAAAGATTTTATCTATGGGCCCTAAATATGTTGTGGTTAAAAAAGGCTGTCATGGTTCATTATTGTTTGGTAAGAATGAGTTTTTTACTGCGCCTGCGTACCCATTAACTGTTGTTCATGATCCTACTGGTGCAGGGGATTCTTTTGCCGGTGGTTTTGTCGGATATTTGGCGCAAACAAAAAAGTTGGACAAGAAATCTATAAGAAAAGCTGTTGTCATGGGAACTGTTGTTGCGTCGTATAATGTTGAAGGATTTAGTTTAGATAGGTTGAAAAGACTTAAAAAGAGTGATATTATAAAGCGAGTGAACGATGTAAAGAAAATTGTCTCGTGGTAGCATACTGGCATTTTGACAAATAGTATCTGCGGGCGTTGCATAGTGGTAGTGCTCCAGCTTCCCAAGCTGGAAGTGTGGGTTCGATTCCCATCGTCCGCTTATATTATCATCGTGCACACCCATGAAATTTATTTATAAATTTCTCTGGGTAAAGTCCCCGTAGGGGATTGTTCATCGTTCATAGAGAAAGAGATTTTTTATGAAAAAAATATGGGCGCCGTGGCGCATGCAATATATAGAGTCTTCTGTAAAAAGTAAAAAAAAGGATGAGTGTATATTTTGCCGTGCGGTAAAAGGGCGGGATGATTCGAAATATTATGTAATTAACAGGTTTAAGACATGTTTTTCATTATTAAACATTTTCCCTTATAATAACGGTCATATCATGATATCACCGTACAAACATGTTGCAGATCTTGATGATATGAATACTGACGAGCACGCTGATTTAATGGCCCTCGTGGTATATACACGTAAATTACTTACAAAGGCATTTAAACCACAAGGTTTTAATATAGGGATTAATCTTGGACAGGTAGCCGGAGCAGGAATTGTTGATCATGTCCATATTCATGTGGTGCCGCGATGGAATGGTGATACAAACTTTATGCCTGTAATTTCTGACACAAAAATTGTGTCTCAGAGCTTAAAAGATACATATGATGCTCTTATTAAAATTGATAAGAAGAGCAAAAAATAAGTATTTTTGTGATAATACAAAGTACCAATTAAAAGAGAGGTGCATATGCCTGATCAAAATCAAGTGAACGAATATAAAAAGAAAATTGCTGTATTAAGCTTAGATGATTTGCGGGATATTTTGAGCCATATTAACAAGGACAAACTGCCTTGGAAATTTGATCTTGTAAAAGCGGAAATTAAATCAAAAGAGACGGGCAAGCCAGTTAGTGTTCCCGATGTAGTGACAGAAAAGCCTACTGAAGATAAAGTATCTAAAGAACCAGTTGAAGAAGAAAAAGAGAGTGAAGTAAAAGAAGAGAAAAAGGTAAAGCCGGCTTTTCGTTTAAGGGGATCAAAACTTGGAGTTGATAAGCCAGAGGAAAAAGCTGAAGAACCCGAACCGGTAAAAGAAGAAGTTGTTGCAGAAACCAAAGAAGAGCCGGTACAGGAAGAACCCGTCCCAGAGGCACCAGCTAAATCTGAGAAGAGTGAAGAAAAAGCGGCTCCTCAAGAAGAAGTTGTTGTCGAATCTAAAGAAGAACCGGTAAGGGAAGAAGTTGCACCAGAACCTGCCGCGGTACCTGAAAAAGTAGATGTAAAGATAGAGAAAAAAGAAGTTAAGGAATCTAAGAAAGATATAAAAACAAGTTCAGAAGGCGTGTCACCGTTAGATTATGCACTTTTGAGCTCTGGAATAGTTTTACTGATTGTGGCGGCATATATTGTCGCAACAGCATTTGTAAGTCTTCCAGGTGGAGACCTTATTAAAGGCATTTTAGAAAAAATCCCATTATTCTAATGATTGATAAAAAGCGTTTACTTAAAACATTTATTGAGTTGGTGAACATTAATTCGCCGTCAAAAAATGAAAAAACACTTGTTTCATACATAAAGAATATATTTAAAAATAAAGCCGTTATCTATGAGGATAATGCAGCAAAAAAGATTGGCGGCACATCCGGTAATGTAATAATACGTTTTAAGGCCAACAAAAAACATATTCCCCCAATTGCTTTTTTATCCCATCTAGACACGGTAAGACCTACTTCAGGATTACGCCTTATTAGGCGCAAAAATATACTATCTACTGACGGTACGACAATATTGGGTGCTGATGATAAAGTAGGTATTGCAGCAATGATAGAGCTTGGAAAACTACTTCTGGAAGATAGTATATCTCATGGCGATATCACCCTTATATTTACTGTTGCTGAAGAAATAGGATTATATGGTTCACGTCAACTGGATTTAAAAAGAATAAAATCAGATCACACGTATGTTTTAGACAGTGCTGAGATGGATGTGGGCGGAGTCGTAACAAAAGCACCATCTTTGGAGAAAATATATATAGAAATAAAAGGAAAAGCTGCTCACTCAGGGGTTGAACCTGATCAAGGAATAAATGCATTGAGTATCGCTTCTAAGGCATTAAGTTCTATAAAAGCAGGAAAAGTAAACAAAGAAACAACGGTTAATTTTGGTGTTATTCACGGTGGACATGCGACAAATATTGTCCCCGATTGTATAGAGATTGAAGGAGAAGTAAGGAGTCACAATGCAAGACTTCTTAGGAACAAAGTAAAGGAGATAAAAAGAATTTTTGAGAACGTTTCTCGTCAATATGGCGGGAAGGTAATGTTAAAAACATATAGAGAGTTTGAATCGTTTAATCTTACGCATAGTCCGACAGTTGATTTTGTAAAGCGTGCAGACAAAAGTATTGGGTTACCATTTCATACATTATCAAGTGGAGGGGGAAGTGATGCGAATATACTTAATGCTCTTGGACACCATGCAGTTGTGTTAAATATTGGCATTATCGGTGCGCATACAGTTAATGAGAAGGTGCCTATAGAGAACATTAACAGGCTTACTATGCTTATTTTGGCAATAGCTAAGGTGATCTCTGATAAGTAGATATGAAATATAGTGCATTTTATTGTTGCTTTTTTATTGTAATTGGTACATGATGATAGCTCTTCAGGGCAAGGTGAAAGACATTATGTAATAAGTTCTTGCATGGTGTTTTATTCCTGACCGGCGGTGAAATGGTCTTTTGATCAAAGCCCGCGACTCCCAAAAATGGGATTGATCTGGTGAAATTCCAGAGCCGACAGTGAGTGAGCTGATGTGTAGCTCATAAGTCTGGATGGAAGAAGATCAATTTTTGATTTTAAACCCTGAAGATATATATCTTCAGGGTTTCTGTATTAGTGAGACTGTGCAAGTTACGTGCTGAAAGACACGTGAATTGTACTAAGTAGAACTATCCCCCTGTTTTATGATTTTGGAGGCGAAGACCGAGAAAATCTAGGGGGGATGAGTACAGTTTTTTAGTGGGAGCTATTCCCGCAAGAAACACTATTCCCAAGGAATATAGGTATTTTTTTGTTCAATATAAAGGAGAATAATACGTGAAATTTAATCCGATGGAAGAAGTCCTTAAAGACTTCAAAAAAGGGAAAATGATCATAGTTACCGATGATGAAAAGCGCGAGAATGAGGGGGACTTAGTGATGTCAGCCGCGAAAGTAACTCCGCGTGCAATCAATTTTATGGCAAAGAACGGTAGAGGCTTGATTTGTGTTCCTTTATCTGTTGAACGAGCTCGATTCATGAAATTACAGCCAATGGTTGAAGAAAATAGGGACAATTTTGAGACAGCTTTTACTGTTTCTGTTGACGCAAAAAATGATATCACAACCGGTATATCCGCTCATGATAGAGCTCATACTATACGTATATTAACAAACATTAAAGCACGACCAGGCGATTTAATTTCTCCGGGACACATTTTCCCATTAGTAGGAAAAGTGGGAGGAGTTTTAACAAGAGCAGGTCATACAGAAGCTGCAATTGATCTAGCAAAACTATCTGGGCACAGTCCTGCTGGCGTAATATGTGAGATCATGAATGAAGACGGGACAATGGCGAGATTACCTCAGCTTATCAAGTTCGCAAAAAAACATTCATTAAAAATGTGTAGTATTGCGCAACTTATTGAATACCGAAGAGAAAAAGACAAGCTCATTAGACATCTTGTTACCACAAATCTTCCAACACGACATGGTGTGTTTAAAATGTCACTATTTGAGTCTGTATTAGATAAAAAGGAGCATATAGCTTTAGTTATGGGTGATATAAAAAAGAGCGTTCCTATCATGGTGCGGGTGCACTCAGAATGTCTTACAGGAGATGTCTTTGGGTCGGGAAGATGTGATTGCGGATATCAACTAGACCTCGCGATGAGGAAAATTGCTCGTGTTGGTAATGGAGTGATTCTTTATATGAGACAAGAGGGAAGGGGTATAGGATTGGCCAATAAACTGAGAGCTTATGAGCTTCAGGATGGCGGGTTAGATACCGTAGAAGCAAATGTATGTTTAGGGTTTAAGGCGGATTTGAGGGAATATGGTATTGGGGCGCAGATACTTTCTGATTTAGGCATAAGGAAAATACGCCTAATGACAAATAACCCAAAAAAACTTATTGGCTTAGATGGTTTCGGGTTGAAGGTAACTGAACGAATCCCTTTACTGGGGAAAATTACCCCACATAATAAAAAATATCTTACAACTAAAAAAGAAAAACTTGGACATATGATTTAATAAAAAAAAGGGGGGGATATGATACAAGAATATAAGGGAAATTTAATTTCAAAAGGAAAGAAGTATGCTATAGTTATCTCGCGTTTCAATGAGTTGATTTCCAGTCAGTTAAAGGGGGGTGCACTGGATGGGTTATCTAGGCACGGCGTCAAAGATGATGAAATAGATATCTTTTGGGTTTCCGGTTCATACGAGATACCATCTACTGCGGCCAAGATAGCTCACAAAAAGAAGTATGATGCGATAATTTGTCTTGGTGCGGTGATAAGAGGTGATACACCTCATTTTGATTATATTTCAAGCGAGTTGGCAAAAGGAATTGCGCAAGTAGCTATGAGTAGCGGTCTTCCGGTTATATTTGGCGTTATTACCGCTGATAATTTGGAGCAGGCAATTGAACGTGCAGGTACGAAAGCTGGCAATAAAGGCTGGGATGCGGCAATATCTGCAATCGAGATGATAAATCTCTATGATGAAATTTAATGCTTAGCGTATAGTTTTGTTTATAGTTTAAATCTTAAGGCTTATAGCTTATTAGTTGAGAGGTACTATGGGAAAGCGAAGAAAAGCTCGTGAATTAGTTATGAAATATCTTTATCAATATGAGTTTAATCATGATGGTAAAGAAGAAGACATAGATTTCTTTTTTAGGGAAATGACTATTGATAAAGAATTAGAGGTATTTTCCAAAAAATTGATTATTGAGACGTTATCGAAAATGAGTGATATCGATATCGTTCTCAAAAAGTTTGTTGATAATTGGGATATCAGTCGAATTGCCGCAATTGATCGTAATATTTTGCGCATGGCTGCTTGTGAAATGATTTATTTTGATGATATCCCGCCCATAGTATCTATTAATGAGGCCGTTGATATTGCAAAGAAATATAGTACGAGCGAGTCGGGAAAGTTTGTGAATGGAATTTTAGATAAAATCAAACACGACCTAATAGATAAAGATGCATGATACCTCTCCACAACCACAAGAATACATAGATTTACATATACACACCAATTACTCTGATGGAACATATTCCCCATCCGAAGTTGTTCATCAGGCTTCACGCATTGGACTGCGCGCTATAAGTATCACTGATCATGATACAGTTGATGGTATTGAGGAGGCGATGAATGCCGCGCGAGATTTATCGCTTGAAATTATACCGGGAATAGAGCTCAGTGCCGACGATGGAAATAATCAGATGCATATACTTGGTTATTATATTGATTGGCGCAATCCCACATTTAATGCGCAATTAACAGAGCTTTCTGATGATCGATTAAATCGTGCACGTTCTATAGTTGATAAATTAAATCAGATTGGCGTGAAAATCGATTTTAATGAAGTAATGAATATTTCAGGAAAAGGCACAGTAGGGAGAATGCATATAGCGCAAGCTATGAAGAAAAAGGGAATAGTGAATACTGTCCAAGAGTCATTTAATAAATATATAGGGAATGGCCGGTCCGCATATACAGCAAAATACAAATTGCGTCCAGGTGAAGCAATTAAGTTGATTAAAGATTCTGGCGGTGTTTCTGTTGTAGCACATCCCGGGCTTCTTAAAAGGCAAGCAATAATAGAAGAACTTATAGATCTGGGATTAGATGGGATCGAAGTTTATCATACCGATCACAAACCAGCAGCAGTAAAAAAATATTTACTTGTAGCAGCAGCACATAACTTGATAGTTTCCGGAGGATCGGATTGTCATGGGCTTGGAAAGGACAAGATGTTGATGGGCACAGTAAAAGTGCCTTATGATGTCTTGGAACGTATGAAAATAAAATGGACAAATAATGAAAACAGTTAAAACATCACTATCTAAAGACGAACAATACATGCGGATAGCGTTATCACTTGCCCAAAAGGGTAGGGGAAAAACAAGCCCGAATCCTATGGTCGGAGCACTTGTTGTAAAGAATAATAAGATTATAGGTAGAGGATATCATAGATGTTGCGGCGGCGCTCATGCAGAGGATATTGCGATAGCACGTGCAGGCAAACATTCTTCTGGCGCAGTATTGTATGTTACTTTAGAGCCTTGTTCAACGTACGGTAATACGCCGCCATGCACAGATCTCATTATTGCATCACATATAAAGAAAGTTGTCATCGGTGCAGTTGACCCAAATCCAAATCATAAAGGCAAAGGGATGAAAATACTTAAGGCATCAGGCGTAGAAGTTGCCACTGATGTTTTAAAGGAAGAAGCACAAAATTTAAATATACATTTTAATAAATATATAGTTTCCAAACTGCCCTACATTACGGTTAAAATAGCCATGACTCTTGATGGTAAAATTGCCACATATAGAGGTGATTCAAAATGGATTACCAATGAAAAGTCACGAAAATATGTGCATAAGTTGAGGTCTTATCATGATGCTGTTCTTGTTGGAATTAATACGGTGAGTAAAGATAATCCGTCATTAAATGTGCGACATGGGATTGTGACGAAAAGGATGCCCTGGAAAATAGTTCTCGATGCATATGGTCGTATTCCAGACAATGCGCGCCTATTAACGAAAAAAGAGGCACCATATACGATTATTGTAGTAACAAATAAAACATCAGCAAAAAGAAAAGAAAGTCTAAAAAGAAGCGGGGCGCATATTGTTACAGCAAAGATGACTCGTGGTGTGGTTGATCTTTGTGACGGATTAAAAAAACTTGCTAGAATGGGAATTACATCTATTTTTGTTGAAGGGGGATCGCAGGTTATAACATCAATGATAGAATTAGGACTTGTCGATAAATATATAGCGTTTATTGCTCCAAAAATTGTCGGTGGATTGACAGCACCGACTCCTGTAGGTGGAAGAGGAAGAGCATTTATGCGAGATGCTATTTCTTTACGCGATGTAAAAATTCGACGTTTTGGCTTGGATATAATGATTGAGGGGAATGTTAAATATCATTAATAAAAGAAAAGAATGAATTACTACTATGTAGGACGAGGTACACATGTTTACGGGTATCATTGAAGAGATAGGCCTGATAAAGGCGATAACTAAGAAGAGCGATATTTGTCTATTTGAGATTGCAGCTAAAAAAGTGCTTGAGGGAACAAAGATTGGAGACAGTATTTCTGTTAATGGTGTGTGTTTAACAGTGAAAAAAATGACGACAAGATCATTTCAAGCAGAATTACTCGCAGAGACACGTTCAAGAACGACACTGTCCTTATGCAAAAAAGACTCACGGGTTAATCTAGAAAGAGCTCTGACTCTTTCCAAGCCGATTGGTGGGCACATTGTTGCAGGTCATGTTGATGGAATGGGGACTATAAAAAGAAAGGTATCTCGATTAAAAGATCTTATATTTGAAATAGGATGTGAGAAAAAAATTATCAAATACATTGTTGAAAAAGGATCGATAGCAGTAAATGGCATTAGTCTTACGGTGTGTGATGTATCAGTGCAATCATTTACAGTGCATATCATTAAACAAACATTAAATAATACAACATTGTCGGATGTATCAAACGGACAAAAAGTTAATATTGAAACAGATATTATTAGCAAGTATGTCGAAAGGTTGTGTCCTCAAAAAAAGTATGATAAAATAGACAGTGATTTCTTAAGGAAGTCGGGATTTACTCAATAAATATATGAATACAATGAAGAAGATCAACAAATTATATTATAGGCTCAAATCTTTTTTAGGTGCAGGATCCCAAAAAAGATTTATGAGATACTTCTTTATAAGTGGGGCTCTTGTTCTTACCTGTGTTTTTATCCTTATTTCTGCATCTATATCCATCGATTACAAGAATAATATAGGAAATCATTATAAGCAAATTGCATCATTGATATCCCATAATTTGGATATCTTTTTGAAAGGGCTGTTGGTAGATACAGATAGCATTATTCATTCAGATGTTATTATTGATAATTTATCTATGAGTAATAAATCGCATATTGATCAGAGTGAGTCAGAAATGATGAAGGAAGCTTTGAGTCTCGATCGCCAGTGGCGCGAAGCAAATGAAGATAACACTTTAGTATCACGAGTATTACATTCTCCTTCATCAATGTTAATGCGCACATACCAAGATGCGAATCAGAAACTATTTAAAGAAGTATTTATTACTGATAAAGACGGTTGGTTAGTAGGTGCAACAAAGAAAATAACAGATTTCTATCAAGCTGACGAATTGTGGTGGCAAGAGGCTTATAATAATGGTAGAGGGAAAGATTATTTATCTAATATCGAATATAATGATAGTGCACGTGCATGGGGATTCACATTAGCGCGACCTATATTTAATGAAAATAAAAAAATTGTCGGGATAATAAAATCCATTATATCACACGCCTATATAAACGAACTCATACAGTCTGAAAATCAGTTAAAAGCCATGCATGTATCAGTTGTTGATTGTAACGGTTCTGTTATTCTTGACTCGGTATTAGTTCCCGGAACACTTGAGAATAAGTATGATGCCCATGTTGTTGATACAATAAGGAATAATCTTCATGGAGGCTATTGTATTGGAGATAATCTTGTACACAAAAGTGCGCTTATTGGTTTTTATCCCGTTTTAAACCAGCTTCTGGATCAAAATGCAATCGAATGGCAGGTGCTATGTTTACAACCATTAGACGTTGCAATTACTCCGGTTAAGAGATTTTTATTTATTATGATTTGGCTGTATGTAGTATCACTCATTATTCTTTACGTGGTGGGGATATCCGTATCAAAAACCTATATTCGCACTATACTTTATTTGAAAAATGCCGTCGAAGCAGTTCATAATGGAAATGTTTCAAAAAAGATAGTGGTCAGGAGTAACGATGAAATTGAAAGATTGGCATATCTGTTTAATGAATTAAGAAAAATGCTTAACAGTCGAGAGAAATTGTTAGGGTGTCGCGCAAACGAGATTGCTGCAATTTGTGACATAGGCAAATCAGTTGCATACAAGAAAGACTATGAAGATGTTGTTGATAAAATAGTTGGACTGATTGTTGAAAACAGGAATATGCAAGTAGAGTCAATTTCAGTTACCCTATATGGGGCAGATCTCGTTAAAAACATATTGCTAAGAAAAGCCCAATCGGGACTTATGGACGGTACTTCTTTTGTTGATATAGCACAGATAGATCCAGAGATTGCTTCAATTGTCATTGATAATAAAAACACTTTATCAGCTCCAAATGTATCACAGGATAAATTTATTGAAGAATTCTTGTTTATGGTCTACCAACACAGAGGTATACATTCAGCATACATGTATCCGTTGGTATGCAAGTCTGGGATTCTCGGTGTTCTGATTATTGCCAGTGTGCTGCCACTAAGTATTACAAGCGATGAAGATACAATACTTCGAATAGTTTCAGAATTGATATCACTTGGTGTTGAGAATGAAAAATTGTTTAAGGATATGTTTGAGAAGCATTGGGAGATGTATTGGCTGCATGAAGCGGCACTTATAATGAGTTCTGTTTCTGACTTTGAAACAGTTGTTTCGGGAATAACAAAGATAATGATGGCATCATGTAAGGCTGAAAAGATAGTATTTATACCAATTTCAAACAGTGTAGAGATATCAAAACCAGGGTTGGTATATGAAGTATATGGTGGACATACTGTACCTGAAAAGACGGAAGAATTAATTCAAGTATTGAAAGAGTATAGTATAAAGAAAGGCAGGTTTACTCAAGCGTGTGAACACATTGATCGTAATGATCCAAAGTTGGAAAAAAGTGCCGCATGGAAACAGTACAAAAAATCAGTTAGTAGTGATATTGTGATACCTGTGTATCAAAAGGATAATAAAAGTGTCATCGGTGTATTCTTTGTGTTTAGCCAGCGGGATGATCTTTTTACAGAAGAGCGTGCGCAAAAGCTACTCTCTACATATGCTCAATATGTAAGCACGTCATTTAGTAATTATTCTGCAATTAAAAATAAAAAACCATAGTTTAGGACAAGAAATATATGACACACAAAACAAAAATATTAGCAACATTAGGGCCTGCAACGAGCAGTGAGAAAATGATAAAAAGCTTAATATGTACAGGGGTAGATGCTTTTAGGCTTAATTTTTCTCATTCTACTCATGATGAACACAAAAAGCTTATTCGTATCATAAGAAAAATCTCAAAAGAGCTTAAAACATCAGTTTCAATTGTACAGGATCTTGGTGGCCCAAAAATCAGAGTAGGCACAGTTAATGATGAAAAAAAAGTGTACCTCAAAAAAGGAAATAGTATTCGTATTGTAAAAAAAGAAATCACGGGTGACGAGAATTGTATTTCAACAAATTATGGAGATATCGTTAATGCTGTTAAGATAGGCCAACGAATTTTGATAAATGACGGAATTATTTCTCTACGTGTCAAAGAGAAGAAAAATAATGAGCTTATCTGTGACATTATCGCGGGAGGTCTTCTTTCCAGCCGAAAGGGGATTAATCTTCCTGAAACGAAGCTGAGTTTGCCGTCGTTAACTGATAAAGATAAGAAAGATTTACTTTTTGGTTTGACAAACAATGTTGATTACATTGCGCTTTCTTTTGTGCGATCGGTAAGTGATATACAAATGCTCAAGTCAATAATTATGAAGCAGAATAAGAAAACACCTGTTATAGCAAAAATTGAGAAACCTGAGGCAATAAAAAATATAGATGCAATAATAGATGCTGTTGACGGAATAATGATTGCGCGAGGAGATCTTGCCATAGAGACTGCTATAGAATCTGTCCCTATATATCAGAAAAAAATAATACAAAAGTGCAGAGAGAAGCATGTTCTCGTTATTACCGCAACACAAATGCTTGAATCAATGGTGGAAAATGCTGTTCCGACACGCGCGGAAGCATCCGATGTAGCAAATGCAATTATTGATGGTACAGATTGTGTTATGTTATCGGCGGAGACATCTGTTGGTAAATACCCTGTGCGAGTTGTATCTACTATGAGGCGTATAATTAAAAGTGCCCAGCAGAGTCTATGGGGAAAAACTGACTATATAAAGATGTTGCATTTAAAAGGGTATATTCCACAGGAAGCGATTTCTCATTCTGCGTGTCTAGCTGCCGATGAGATGGGTGCTCGTGCCATTGTTGTATTTACGTTATCAAGTAAAACCGCAAGACTTATAGCAAGCAGACATCCGCAGACAAAGATTATTGCACTTACCCCGCATAGTGATATAGTGCGACAGTTATACTTGGTGTGGGGAGTTACACCGATTTGCTATAATTTTAATAAAAATGGTGGCTTGATGTTTGAAAAAGCTATTGATATGCTCATTTCTCAAAAATATATAGCAAAAGGGAATATTCTGGTAATTGTTACCGGAGAAACTCACAGCCCTGCACTATCAAATATGCTGAAAATTCTCCAGTTGTGATTTCTTTAGATAGTAATTCAGTCGAGTAGATATAATATGGCCGTCACACTTAGACATGCTTTGTGTTCCCTGTTACTCTCCCCTTTCGGTTTGGAGAGTGTCACATTATTCTGTCTTATGCTTCGACTTCAACACCCCTCACAGAACCGTACTTGCGGATTTCCCGCATACGGCTCTTCAGTAAGTCTCACTCAGCATGCGATACTGTGTAAAAGCTATGGACAATGTGCGGTTTTGGTAACGGGTATCGCTTAAGATAGCTCTCGAATTGTGCCCAGCTAAAGGACTTCCTATGGCTTCGCCTGTTTAACCATTTTAACACCAGCTCCAGAGTCCTCTTATAGAAAACATGCACACTTCTCATGTTTTCACTGACTCCATAGTATCGATAGTGTCCGTTGATCTTGGTTTTCAGTATTGTCCACCATTCCTTCAGCTTCACTGCATTCCGTATTTCTTTTAGCCACTGATTCATGGCCATACAACTCTTACGGAGTTTCTTTGCACTCGTCCTTCGTCCCACCTTAAACTTTCCCTTCCTGCTTATGGCACAATAATGCGTGAAACCCAGAAACTCAAACGTGTTGGCTTTGCGCCGCTGATTTCTCGAGTTCTCCCGCTCATATCGGCCAAAACTTTTCACACTTGTCTTCTCTGGATGCAATTCCAATTCATATCCCATGAATCGCTCTTGCACCTGTTTCATAATACTTTTTGCTTCCTCCTTGTACTGCGCGAGGATTACAAAATCGTCGCAATACCGTACCACGTAACATTGTCCTTTTAGACTCGGCTTGACTTCCTTCTCAAACCATTCGTCTAATACATAATGCAGGAATATGTTTGCCAACATCGGACTTAAATTACCCCCTTGCGGCGTTCCCTGTTCCGTTTTCTCTAGCTTTCCTGCTTCCATATATCCCGCTTTGAGAAAACGTACAAGATACCTTAGAAATTTCTCGTCTTTTATCCTTATCTTAATTAGTTCCATTAGCTTCTCGTGTGATACATTATCAAAGAACCCCTTGATATCTGCTTCAATCACATGATTTATGGACTTAAAATTGATAAGGTCATTGACTCTCTTCAACGCCTGGTGACAATTCTTCCCCGCTCGAAAACCATACGAGCATTCATGGAAGTCTTGCTCATATATCGCCTCCATGATTCGTGCCATTGTCTTCTGAACTATCTTGTCTTCTATCGTCGGTAGTCCCAATGGCCTTCTCATATGTCTATCCTTAGGAATATACACCCTTCGGGCAGCTTGCGGTTTATACCCCATCCGCTTCATTCGTCCGAGCAAGTCTTCCACATTGGATTCTAATCCTTTCTCATATTCTTGCCAGCTTACACCATCCACTCCTGCGGCCCGGTTCCTGCCAAGCTCATAGAAGTTCGCCTTCAACGAACCTTCGTTGATATGATGCATCAAACTCTCGAATTTCATATCCGGTTCCTTGGCGGCACGTTGACTTATAAGACCTAATTTCGTTTCCATCTTTTCTTTTTGCCTTTGCATGCAATTCAATGTTTCCTTAGACCTTTACAACCTACTGCTAACCCCTTCGAGCAGGCCTTTCCTTTCTGCCTTACAGAGCGTTACCCCTGCTTAGCTCTACTATGAGTTAGTCCGACTACCAATACGCCTTACCCTCTCCTTGCTTCTTTCAGCTTGTTGACGGCTTCTCCGGAAACGTATTGGTTCTCCCAAGTTCCAGCGTAAACATTTTGATTGCCCACTGTGGATTACTACCCCGACAGGATACTGCACGCTCACCTCTTAACGCATACAGTATTGCTGGTTTCCAGATGTCCCACTCCTTGACCCACTGTAACATTGTATATTTCGGGGCTATCCTACCTTCACTTACGTTACGGTTGACAATCTCCTTCTCTCAGGCTTCGCATAATTCGTTGCCTTACTATGCGCTGAGTTCTGTACCGACCTGCTGGTTAGGCTTTAGTCGGGCTGGTTTTCCAGCTTGCTTACATTAGCTTTCTTGGCGCACGGGACACCATACTAAATTTAGAACTCCATACATCTCATCGCAAGTGTATTTAATGCCCGGTAAGCGCCGTTTCCTTTATATGTTTATAAAGAAACTTATCGATAAGAAATATGATTTCTTAAATAATTGTGTAGCCTAGACTTGATTATATGCTATTTGTTTAGCAGGGCTTAAGCCCTGCACTACATGTTTATTTACTGTATAGGGATTCATAATATGTAAGGCTAAATCATTACACTGCAATATGTAAAAACCTTGCCGTAGTTCATCACTTATGCGACACTAGTATTAGGAGGTAAAATATGGCAACAAAACATCCAAGATTAAATGTTGTATTAGATCCGTCTTTATACGCGGCAGTATTAAAACTTTCAAAAAAAGACGGCGTATCGCTTTCTCTAAAGGCTAGGGATCTGATCAAAGATGCATTGGAATACTGCGAAGATGCCTATTGGACAAATGAAGCTACAGATAGAGAAAAAACATTTAATCGTAAAAATGCTCTAGATCATAACAAGGTTTGGAAGTAATTTATATGGACTATCGATTGCTTTATCATCCTGCTGGCCTGAAAGAAGATCTAACGGTTATCCCATCTGGTATAAAATTAATGATCAAGAATGCTATTGAAATGCGGCTACTCAAGGATCCGATTTCTTTCGGTAAACCTTTACGGCAAAGCTTGAAAGGACATAGAAAGTTTAGAGTCGGAGACTGGCGCGTAATATATCGCATTGAAAAGAAAGACATTTTTATACTTAAAATTGGACACCTAAAAGATGTATACCAAAAAGTAGTCACAATAAAGAGATAACGCGCGGCTAACAGATTATATTTTATTGAATTGGGGAGCAGATATTGTAAGTCTTAGGCCACATTGTTTATTAGGAGGATCTGTTCTGCTGCTGAAAAGTCCTGCACTACATACAATCTATAGTCTCATATTCTGGTCATTTATCTTTTTGAAAAGTTTGGGGGTATGGTTAACGAAAGCATTATATTCATCTAAGAATTCTATAACTTTATCAGTATTCACTTCTCCATTACTAATAAACGGATTATGTCTGTTCTTTTTGACATATGCTGCATCCTCTCTAAAAGTCTTCGAAAAAGCAATATTTCTAAAATCATTCTTTTCTTTATCGCTTAACCTGGCCATATCGCACCTTCAACTGTTCATATTTTTCTTTTAAATCAAATAGCAAGAAATATTCTTCTATCAGCTCCCAGTCTAGTTGTTTATTATAATGTACCATCAAAGATTCAATATCCGAATATTCTTGTACTGCTCTTTCCTCATTATTTATCAAAGCTTGCACCTTTAAACCAATAATATCTTCAGGTATTAATACTTTTATTTTCAATTCTTTGTCAAATATATCTTTTTCAACAGCCCTTCTTAACATTGATACAGAAATATCTCTAAATGCATGTATAAAATCGACCTCACCAAATACCTTAAGTGGCGATGTGTATTGCGACACATTATCAGATTTGTAGGTGCATTCATATCCATTTTCTTTTAATATCGAATCTATTTTAGCCTGATCATCACTCAATACCAAAAAATCCATATCAACAGTTGCTCTGTGCACACCTAAAATACCAAGAGCAAAACCACCCACAAGAGCATATTCAACATGTTCCTTATTGAAACTATTTATAAGTATGTTTAATACAGTTTTGAATTCCATATTTAGCCTTCACTAATAGTATATCATTATATAATGAGAATCAATAAACTTCCTTCAGGATTAATTAGCAATTCGATATGTTGCCTTGATGAGCTTACTCTGAAATGAGAAGTTCTGCTATCTGTACAGCGTTTAATGCGGCACCTTTACGTAAATTGTCTGATACGACCCATAGATTCAGTCCATTGGGAATGGTATCATCTTCTCTTATCCGGCCGACATAGGTGTCGTACTTGCCGGTTGCATCTATCGGGAGCGGATATTTCGTGTTCGCCAGATCATCTATTACCGTTATCCCCGGTGCCTGTGAAAGGATCTCACGAGCTTCAGAAGCGGAAATCTTTTTTTCTGTTTCAACATTCACTGACTCTGCATGTGAAGTGAATACAGGGACTCTGACACACGTTGCAGTAACTTCTACGGTATCATCTCCCAGTATTTTCTTGGTTTCATTGGTCATTTTCATCTCTTCTTTGGTATATCCATTATCAAGAAAGACATCGATATGCGGTAAGAGATTAAACGCTATCTGATAGGGGAATTTTTTTGGAGTTACTTCTTCTCCAGCTAATACTTCTCTTGTTTCATCTTCTAGTGCGCGTACAGCGCTGGTGCCCGCTCCGGATACTGCCTGATAGGTAGATACCACTACTCTTTTGATCTTACCTTTATCATGCAGTGGCTTTAATGCAACTACCATTTGTATCGTTGAACAGTTCGGATTTGCAATAATGCCTTTATGCCACGAAATGTCCTGCGGATTTACTTCGGGGACTACAAGCGGTACCGTTTCATCCATCCTGAACTGGCTGGTATTATCTACACATATCGCGCCTGCTTTTACCGCGTGAGGACAAAATTCTTTGCTTATCGATCCTCCTGCGCTGAAAAGAGCTATGTCTATATCCTTAAAAGAATCCGGTGTAAGTTCTTCTACTGTATATTCTTTGCCGCAACAAGAAAGTTTTTTGCCTTTTGATCGTACAGATGCGAGCAACCGTAATTCTGTAAAAGGAAAATTTCTTTCCTCAAGAATCTTTAACATCTCATTTCCTACTGCACCTGTTGCACCGACTACTGCGACATTTATTCTCTTAGCCATTACTATGGTTCCTTCATTTAGGATTCAGTATATTGTCTTATAGCAAGGCTAAAGCCTTGCGCTACAAAAATTATGACCTATCAAACATTATATGCCGAACTTATATTGTCATTCGCTCACATATTTAGCCACTAAATCACCTACTTCAGTGGTAGAATACCCCATTTTACCTGCTGACATTGACTTAATATCATTTTTAACGGCCTTCATAACCGACGCTTCGATTTTCGCTGCTGCTTCTTTTTCGCCAAGTACTTCAAGCATCATCTGTCCCGCGCAAATCGCTGCTAAAGGATTTATAACGTTCTGACCAGTATATTTTGGTGCTGAGCCGCCTATCGGCTCAAACATCGATACTCCATCAGGATTGATGTTTCCGCCTGCGGCAATACCCATACCGCCCTGTATCATAGCTCCAAGGTCAGTGATTATATCTCCAAACATATTATCGGTCACAATCACGTCAAACCACTCAGGATTTTTTACCATCCACATGCATGTCGCGTCAACGTGCGCATATTCTGTCTTTACATCACTATATTCTTTTGAGAGTTCATTGAATGCTCTCTCCCACAGATCAAAGGCAAATGTAAGAACATTTGTTTTTCCGCATAAAGTCAGTGTCTTTCTCTTGTTTCGTTCTTGCGTATACTTATAGGCATACCGCAAACATCTTTCAACGCCTTTACGGGTATTGATACTTTCCTGTATCGCTACTTCATCAGGTGTGCCTTTACGAAGATATCCTCCGGTCCCTACATACAAACCTTCCGTATTCTCACGGACAACGACAAAATCAATATCGTCCGCTGTTTTGTCTCTAAGCGGTGTCTCAACACCGGGATACAGTTTTACCGGTCGAAGATTGATATACTGATCTAGCGCGAAACGCGCTTTAAGAAGAATTCCTTTTTCAAGTATGCCCGGCTTCACGTCAGGATGCCCTATCGCACCGAGATAGATCGCATCAAACTGCCTGAGATCATCTATTGCGCTATCAGGAAGTGTTTCACCTGTACGCATGTAGCGTTCACCTCCAAAATCAAAATCTGTTGTATCAAGTTTAAAATTAAATTTGTCTTGTGCAACACGTAATACTTTTAATCCTTCTGCTACCACTTCCGGACCTGTTCCATCACCACCCATTACTGCTATCTTATAACTTTTACTCATTCCTTTACTCCTTGCTTTTTTACAAATTCTAATAAACCGCCCGCATTGATCAGCTCCTGCATAAAGTCGGGTATCGGTTGAATTGTATATTTTTCATTTTTTGTTATGTTATTGATCAAACCGCCGGCTATATCGATCTCTAATTCGTTTCCTTCTTCAATTTTTTCCGCCGCTTCTTTAGACTCAAAGATATAGAGTCCCATGTTGAATGAATTTCTATAAAATATACGCGCAAATGATTCTGCGATAACACATGATATCTTTGCGGCTTTAATACATATCGGCGCGTGTTCCCTGCTCGATCCACAGCCAAAATTCTTTCCCGCGACAATGATATCTCCCGGAGCGACCTTTTTCATAAAATCTTTGTCTGCATCTTCCATGCAATGTTTTGCAAGCTCATCAGGATCAATTGTATTCAAATATCGTGCCGGTATTATTTCATCGGTATTAATATCCTTACCAAATTTCCACGCTTTACCCTTCATCATTCACCTTCCCTCAATCATTATATTATACGTTATCAGGATGTGCGATCTTCCCTGCTATCGCGCTCGCTGCGGCTACTGCAGGGTTTGAGAGATATACTTCGCTCTCAGGATCCCCCATTCTCCCAACAAAATTTCTGTTTGTTGTCGCTACTGCGCGCTCACCTTTCGCTAAAACACCCATGTGACCGCCAAGACATGGACCGCATGTCGGCGTGGATACTACCGCACCTGCATTAACAAATATATCAATTAGGCCTTCATGTAACGCATCCATATAAATTGTCTGTGTTGCGGGGATCACTATTGCGCGAAGATACTTTGCAACTTGTTTTCCTTTTAATACCTGTGCCGCTTCCCGCAAATCTGCGAGCTGACCATTAGTACATGAACCGATCACCACCTGATCTATTTTTACATCCCCAACATCACTTATATTTTTCGTATTTTCCGGCAGATGCGGAAACGCGACCTGCGGCTCTATTTTGCTTACATCGTACTCTCGCGTATCACAATATACCGCATCAGGATCACTTGCATATTTTTTATATTGTCTCTTCGCACGATTCTTTACATACTCTTCAGTTATATCATCCGGTACGATAATGCCGTTTTTAGCGCCTGCTTCGATTGCCATGTTACACATCGTTAAACGACCGGTTATCGGTAACGTATCTATTGTGTTTCCTGTAAACTCCATCGATTTATAAAGCGCGCCATCAACACCGATGTCTCCTATGGTATATAAAATAAGGTCTTTTCCCGATACCCACTTATTCAGCTTTCCTGTGTAGACAAATTTGATCGTTTCAGGAACTTTGAACCATGCTTTTCCGGTAATGTATGCGGCCGCAAGATCAGTACTGCCGACGCCCGTAGAAAAAGCGCCTAAGGCCCCATAAGTACAGGTATGGCTGTCTGCTCCTATCACTAAGTCTCCCGGAAGAACTATGCCCTGTTCCGGTAATAGTGCGTGCTCAATTCCCATCTGTCCTAATTCAAAATAATGTGTTATATCATGTTCTTTAGCAAAATCTCTCAGCACTTTACAGTGCTCAGCAGATTTAATGTCTTTGTTCGGGCTAAAATGATCAGGTACAAGCGCGATCTTATCTTTATTGAATACTTCTTTTGCCCCGCATTTTTTAAAGTTGTCTATTGCTATAGGGGCTGTTATGTCATTTCCTAAAGCAATATCAACATTCGCATAGATTATCTCGCCCGGAGTAACCGCATCTTTACCGCAATGTGCGGCAAGTATTTTCTGTGTAATTGTAAGTCCCATAATTTAAACCTTTTATATTGAAATATTAATGAAAACAATAAAACGGAACGTTTAGGGGTTGTGAAATAATAATATCCACACAATTTGGAGACTCATCTTTGGCCGTCTGCTTCGTTGCTCCTCCTTAACGTACCGCAGAGGGTACGCCAGCGTCGTCACGCCTTGCATACGACTCAAATCTAAGCCTCCAAATTAGGGACATTATTATTTCACAACCCCTTAGTATAGCAAAAACAGAATATTTGTCAAAAAAAATGATTATTACATCAAAACCTGTGGATCAACGTCAACATGACATTTAACATCATAAGGAATCTTTATCCGTTTTAACGCTACAGTCAAAGCATTAGTCACTGATCTTATCTGTGCGGTTTTAATAATAATTTGCCATCTGTAATCTTTTTTTGCGCGATGTATTGGTGCGGGTACCGGTGTCATAATAGTGTATTTTCCCTGAGCTATCTTCTGGATAACTTTTTCCAGAGCAAACGCTGTTTCTTTCACTCTCAGATCTTTTGTTCCCGCAATAATAATACTTATAAAATGTGAGTACGGTGGATAGCCGAGTTGTTTTCTAAAGTCTAATTCCTGATCATAAAACGATCTATAGTCATGTGTTTTGGCTGCGCTTATTGCATACTGCCGTGGAAGAAAAGTCTGTATGACGACTTCTCCTTCTTTCTGACTGCGTCCTGAACGGCCTGCTACTTGTGTAAGAAGCTGAAACGTCATCTCACTGGCTCTGAAATCAGGAAAATTGAGCGATACATCAGCATTGATAACACCGACAAGGGTGACACGCGGAAAATCGAGGCCTTTAGCGATCATTTGTGTTCCGATCAATATATCAATATCGCCGGTTTTATAGCTATCAAGAATGTTTTGATGTGAGCCTCTCAGTTTAGTTGTGTCGGCATCCATGCGGGCAATACGCGCTTTGGGAAATATCTTTGCAATCGTCATCTCAACTTTTTGTGTCCCATACCCGGCATGTCTCAATGCCTTCTTGCACGAAGGACATGTTTTAAGAATTTCTTTTTGCGTTCCACATAAATGACACAGTAATCGTTTACCATACTCGTGATATGTCATGGATATACTGCAATTATCACATTTAACGACATGGCCGCAACTGTCGCATATAGCACAGGTTGAATGCCCCCTTCTATTTAAAAAGAGTATTATTTGTTCCTTGTTTTTAAGGCATGCATCAATTTTCTGCAACATAACGGATGAAAACATCACACCGCCGTGCGCACGATCACACTCCTGCTTCATATCGATAATGCGTACTCGCGGAAGCTTTTGGTTATCGACACGTGTTGGCAGCTCAAGAAGCTGATATTTTCCGCGCTGGGTGTTATAGTACGACTCTAAAGAGGGCGTTGCCGAACCCAAAACAACAACGGCATTTGACACCTTTGCCCTCATTACCGCAACGTCACGGGCATGATACCGAGGATTGTTTTCTTGTTTAAATGATTTATCGTGCTCTTCATCAACAATAATAACGCCAAGATCCTTTACCGGCGCAAATATGCTTGATCTCGCACCTATAACGATACGCGCACTTCCGGAGGATATCCTTTTCCACTCTCTATTTCGCTCGGCAGGTGTCAGGCGGCTGTGTAAAACAGCTATCGTATCACCAAAACGCTCCGCAAATCGTTCCACGGTCTGGGGAGTAAGTGAAATCTCCGGGACAAGGACTAGCGCTCCTTTACCGCTTTTTTGCGCGTGCGCAATTGCACGAATATAGACTTCTGTTTTACCGCTACCCGTCACACCGTGAAGTAAAAAAGGTTTAAATAGAGCTGTATCAATAGTTTCTTTAATGGTGTGTAAAACACTTTCCTGCTCATTAGTAAGTGTAATTGCAGTGTGACCACGATAAGACTCACATGAAAAATCTCCATCAACCGGAACATCAACTTTCGTAATCTCGACATATCCTTTTTGTACAATTGACTTGAGCGTCCCTACTGTCGCATTACATGTGCTCAATAACTCTTTCAGTTTAAGGGGTATACCTTCTTTCATAAGTATTGAGAGAATCTCGTATTGTTTCGGTGAACGCTTTTTCAGTTTTTGCAGGTTTTCTTTAGAAATTTTTTCTTTGAGCAAAGCGTACTCTACCCTATCATCTTTTTCCTTGATCTTTCTTACTGATGAAGGGAGCGCTGATCTTACAACTGCGCCCAGAGAAGTATAATAATAATCTGCGATCCACTTTAAGAGAGTGAGTAGCTGTTCATCAAAAATTGGCTCTTTATCAACAACCGCACTTATTTCTTTTATCTCAATAGTCCCCTCGATATCAGAATGTGATGATGTCTCACAGACATAGCCTAGTGCCATGCGTTTACCAAACGGAACACGCACTCTCATGCCATTTTTTATCTGGGGGTATAATTCTTCAGGAATTCTATAATCGAACAATCGATCAAGATAACTATCTAAAACAATTGTGGCATATTTCTTACGCATATATAGATATGGACACTACGGTAGTTTTGTTCGGAACTATTCCAGAATATCTATGATCTTCTGAACATCTTCCCAAACTTTTCTTTTTTCACTCGGATTTCTTAATAAATATGCAGGATGGTATGTCGGCATTAATTTAATGCCATGATAATCATGAAACGCACCACGCAAGGCGCCAATAGTAAGATCTGTTTTGAGTAATGTTTTTGTCGCATGTGTCCCTAAAGCACATATTGCTTTAGGCTTAATAATCTCTAATTGTGCGAGCAAATGCGGTTCACACATCTTTATTTCATCCGGAAGCGGAGCTCTGTTATTCGGCGGTCGGCATTTTAACACATTGCATATATATACTTCTTCACGCTTATAGCCCATAGCCTCAATAATCTTTGTGAGCAATTTCCCTGCCCTGCCGACAAATGGACGGCCCTGCAGATCCTCGTCTTTTCCCGGTGCTTCACCGACAAATACAAGACGCGCGCGCGGATCACCTTCACCAAACACAAATTGTGTTCGGGTAGAACATAGTTCACATTTTTTACAGTTTTTTATCTTGTTTCTGAAATCTTCCAGCGTGCCGGTAGATTTTTTTGCTTTAGTACTCGTATTTTTTTTCATATAATTGTATTCACTGCGATCAGCTTTATGTTCGTCTACTAAATAATTCTTCAAATCATCGATAACGGAATGCGCATTGTCTTTACGTATTTCCATATTACTTAGCCCTATTTTTAAACCATTGGACGGTTTCTTTTAGTCCTGTTTCAATATCATACTTTTGTTTCCAGCCAAGGGTCTTCGTTATTTTTGCGCTATCGATCACGCTTCGTTTCTGTTCACCGTCTTTTGCGGGACCGTGGGTAATAACACCCTTAAATTCTGTTTCTTCTTTTAACATATTCCACAGCGCATTAATATCTGTTTCTTTTCCTGTTCCTACATTAAAAATATCTGACCCCTCGAATGACAGAGCCGCACTGTTTGCATTAACAACGTCTCCAACGAAAGTAAAATCCCTTGTTTGAGTACCATCACCATTAATAACCGGAACAATATCGCTGAGAATTTTATCAATAAATATTGCCACGACACCCGCTTCACCATGAGACTCCTGTCGAGGACCATATATATTGGCATATCTCAAAATTACATAATCCAGTCCATACACATGTTTATAGTAAAAGAGATACTTTTCAAAAGACAGCTTTGCAATACCATAGGGTGAAAGCGGATTAAGCTGGTGTGTTTCCGGAGCAGGAAACACTGTTTGTTCACCATATATAGCCCCGCCCGTAGATGAGAATATGATCTTTTTTACCTCGGCATCTTTTGCCGCTTCACAAATATTAATTGAGCCAAGGATATTGACTTCTGCGTCAAATATTGGTGATGCAACAGATTTTCTTAGGTCAATCTGAGCGGCTTGATGGTAAATCACCTCTATTTTCTCATTTCTAATAATATCCTTTATTTTTTCGTCCCGTATATCAATTTCATAAAAAATAGCATCAGGATGTATATTCTCTTTTTTTCCTGTTAAAAAATTATCAAAAACGACGACCCGATGTCCGTCTTGTATAAATCGTTCGGCTATGTGTGAGCCGATAAATCCGGCACCACCAGTAACTAATATATTCATTCGTTTTCCTCGTTTCGGTGTGCATTATTAATTTATGTCACACATTCTTTGATCTTAGTTGCAACATATTCTATATCGCTTTCAGATAACTCAGGAGTTATGGGAAGTGCAAGAACCTCATGTGCCGCATTCTCCGAATGAGGTAAATCCCCTTCTTTGTATCCAAGATATTTAAAACACTCCTGCAAAGACAATGGCAACGGATAGTACACTCCCGTTGAAACACCAAGTGATGTAAGTTTTTCTCGTACAAGATCCCTATTCGATTTCACCCGTATAACATATTGGTTATAAACAGGTGATACATTATCTATAGCGAACGGAATTGCTACCGGAGTATCACCTAGCAGTGAGTTATACCTCGCGGCATGAGCGCATCGTTTATCTGTCCAATCCGGTAATAGTTTCAATTTTACCTTTAATATTGCGGCCTGTATTTCATCAAGTCGGCTATTAATGCCAATATGCGGATGATAGTATTGCGGTTTTGCTCCGTGATCTCGTAAAACAATTAAACGCTCGGCAATGGCTTCATCTTTAGTGGTCATTATCCCGCCGTCACCACAACAGCCAAGATTCTTTGTCGGGAAAAAACTAAACGCACCTATATCACCCAAAGAGCCCACGGTTTTTCCTTTATAGCGTGCTCCTACCGCCTGAGCCGCGTCCTCAATCACAACTAAATTATATTTTTTTGAGATCTCACCTATCGGGTCCATATCCGCCGGCTGTCCAAAAAGATGCACTACAATTATACCTTTTGTTTTATCGGTAATTTTTTCCTCTATTTTTGCAGGATCAATATTGTAGGTAGCAGGATCAATATCCACAAATACCGGTCGGGCACCCAATCTTGTTATACAGCTGGCCGTTGAAAAAAACGTAAACGGCGTCGTAATAATCTCATCACCTTCTTTGATATCATATGCCATCAGCGCAAGCAAGAGCGCATCCGAGCCGGATGCGCACCCGACTGCTTTTTCAGATCCGACATATGATGAAAATTCCTGTTCAAATGAACGAACATTGTCTCCTAAAACATATTTTCCACTTGCAAGTACTGCTGTTACTTCATTAATTAATTCATCTTTACTTGCTTGAAATTGTGCTTGCAGATCGATAAATGGAATTTTTCGCATACTATTCATTTCCCTTATATTCTTTGTACCACAAGGCTGTTTTCTCTAAGCCGTCTTTTAAACTAACCTGTGGGGTATATCCCACATATTCCCGCGCACGAGAAATATCTGCCTGAGAATGTTTTACGTCTCCAGGAGCTGATTCTGTATGCTCCGGAGATAGTTCCGTATTAAGTATTTCATTAAGATACTCAACTAATGTATTCAATGTATAACGAGCACCACAGGCAATATTCATAATACGCCCCGCGCCATTCTGTAATTTTGTCGCGGCTAATATATTTGCATGAACAACATTATCTATAAAAGTAAAATCTCTCGATTGCTCCCCATCACCATATATAACAGGTCTCTCGCCCCTAAGCATACCGGTAATAAACTTTGGAATTACCGCGGCATATTGAGACTGCGGATTCTGATGCGGGCCAAAAACGTTAAAATATCGTAATGATATCGCATTAATATTATATAAAGAGGCAAACACCCGCACATAGTACTCACCGGTAAGCTTGCTTACTGCATAAGGGCTCAGCGGCTGAGGGTTCATGTCCTCGTTCTTTGGCAATTGTTTCGTATTCCCGTACACCGAAGATGATGAGGCGTACACAAAGCTTTTTATCTTCGCATCGCGTACAGCAGTTAGAAGTGTCAATGTTCCAGTGACGTTCGCTTCATTTGACCGGATAGGATCTTCTACAGATCGTGCAACTGAAGGAATTGCGGCTTGATGGAGAACATAGTCTACATCTTTCAAAAGCTTCTTGAGTAAATCCAGGTTAGTAATACTGCCTTCAACAAATTCTATCTGGTCTAAATACGGGGTAATATTAGCAATGTTTCCGGTAGATAAATCATCTATGACCGTTACCTTCTCACCGCGAGATACTAGCTCCTTTACAATATTTGATCCAATGAATCCTGCACCGCCTGTTACTAAATACCTACTCATATGCTCCGCTCTATAGTTTAGTAATATTTTTTCTGTTCTTATATTTTTTCAAAACGTCTCGTGTATCATAGATAAGCTTTGAGTTATCTACAATGAACTTATAATCAAAAGTAGAATGATTTGTAATAATAATGACACAATCTGTTTTCTGCAGAACCTTTTTTGAAAGTTTAACGGATTTCATCGCAGTCTCATCAATTTTTAACTGTGGGACATACGGATCGTGATACGTTATTTTAGCACCCATTTGCTTTAAAACGCCAATAACATCAATCGCCGGTGATTCCCTCACATCGGTAACATCCTTTTTATATGCGACACCAAGTATTAATATGTGTGAGCCATTAAGGCATTTTTTATGTGTGTTTAATATCTTTGCTGTTCTATTCACCACATAGCGCGGCATAGCGCCATTTACCCGTGCGGCAAGATGGATAAACCTCGTCTCAAAACCATGCAGCCTTGCTTTCCAGGAAAGATACAGCGGATCTATTGGCAGACAATGACCGCCTAATCCCGGTCCGGGATAAAAAGGTATATACCCAAACGGTTTTGTCGCAGCGGCATCGATGACTTCCCATACATTAATATCCATTCTGTTACACATCAGCGCTATTTCATTGACCAGTCCAATATTAACGCTTCTAAATGTGTTTTCGAGCAGTTTTACCATTTCAGCGACACGTGCGGACGATACAGGCACAACGATTTCCATAATCTGTGAATAGAGCATTGACGCTAATTCTGTACTCTTCTTTGATACACCGCCGATTACTTTTGGAATCGTTCGTGTCGTATACTCTTTATTGCCCGGATCAATTCTTTCAGGAGAAAACGCGATAAAATAATCTTTATCGAGTACTCGATTATTTCTTTCCATTATCGGCATTATGACTTCGTCGCTTGTCCCCGGATAAGTCGTACTTTCAAGTATTACCAATTTTGGCTGTTTTGTATATTTCGCAATATTTTCAGCTGCGGCAACAATATGCGATATATCCGGATCTTGAGTTTTTCTCAGCGGTGTCGGCACACAAATAATAACAACATCACTTTTTAAAAGAACTGAAAAATCTGTCGTAGGACAAAACCGCCCGATTTGTATCATTTCTTTTACGTCATGATCTGTAATATCTTTAATATATGTTTTACCTTTATTAAGTTTATCGACTTTACTTTTACTTAAATCAATACCGTGAACAATAAAATCGTTCTTTGCGCATTCTATTGCAAGCGGAAGCCCGACATATCCAAGCCCAATAACCGCAATATGTGCTTTCTTATTTATTATTTTTTCTTTTAAACTCATGTTCCCGCCTTTTTAGCTCACAGAGCACAATTCGTTTGGTTATCTACCAATACTCTTATAGACGAAGCCTTTTGCTTCCATTTCAGATTTCTGAAATATGTTTCTACCGTCAATAACAATAGGACTAGCCATCTGTTTACATATTTTGTCTAGATCTAATTCCTTAAACTCATCCCATTCAGTAAGAATTAATAATGCATCAGCGTTTTTCGCGACTTCGTAGGGATTTTTACAGTAGGTGATATTTTTAATTATTTGTTTCGCATTTTGTGTCGCTTGAGGATCATAGGCTTTAATCTTTGCCCCTTCAGCTTTTAAGGTTTCAATAATATCTATGGAGGGAGCGCTTCTCATATCATCGGTATTAGGCTTAAATGCTAGACCTAAGACTCCGACTGTTTTATCTTTCAGCACCCACAAGGTATCCTCTACCTTTTTGATAAAAGATTTACGTTGATCCATATTTACATCTTCTACGGTTTTTAATATTTTGAAGTCGTATCCCAATTTATCTGATATCCCGATAAATGCGGCAACATCTTTAGGAAAACACGATCCTCCGTACCCGATACCCGCGTTGAGGAAGCTTTTGCCAATTCTTTTATCAAGACCCATACCGTGAGTTACTTCTTCAACATCAGCACCTGCGAGCTCGCATATATGTGCAAGTGAATTCGAGAATGATATTTTGAGTGCAAGAAAAGAATTTGACGCGTGTTTAATGATCTCAGCGCTATTGATATCTGTTTCAACAAATTTAGATTTTATAGGTGCATATATCTCTCTTAAGATCTTTGCAGACCTTTTATTCGAAACACCGATAACTATGCGATCAGGGTAAAGCGTATCATCAATAGCAGATCCTTCCCGTAAAAATTCCGGATTAGAAGCGACATCAAAATCGACCTTATGCTTATTGTACCGTTTTATTGTTTCGGCTACTTTTTCTCCGGTATGAACCGGAACCGTACTTTTATCGACAATAAGCCGATACCCGTCCATTGCGAGCGCAATCTCTTTTGACACGGTCGCAACAAAACTCAAATCAGCGGTACCATCCTGTCTCGGCGGCGTATTAACAGCCACAAATATTGACTGAGCAAACTTCACAGCCTGAGGAATACTCGTTGAAAAGTGTAATTTTTTATTTTTAATGCTCTTTGTAATTAATGGTTCAAGTCCCGGCTCATATATCGGTGATTTACCAGCTTTAAGCATAGCGATTTTCTCTTTATTGTTATCTACAAGCATTACATCATGTCCCAACTCAGCAAAACACACTCCAGTAACCAAACCAACATATCCCGCTCCGATAATACTAATTTCCATTCTTAGCTCCTTTAATATTGATGTATTCACACATCTTGTATTTTTTTCTTAAAGCTTACAACTTATAGCTTATAGCTTAATTAATTCCCGATTTTAATTGGCACTTCCGGATATGCTTTCAATCTAAACACAATAAATGCCGTCAAATCATCCCTCATAGGCCTTTGTCTAAAAGTGAAAGCAACTTGCCAGCAATGTAAATCACGAAATATTGTATATTCCTGTTGTTCCAGTTTTCCCAGACCAAAATCATAGCGATAAAATAGTTTCAGAACCCAATTCGAATTAATTCTGTATATGAGCTCCGTCGCAACCATATTGTTTAGATCATCAGGATTAATATCTTCATCGTTTTCAAATATTTCAGGATTGTCATATGTTGTTACATACCGATGCCGAAACGATATATTCCAGTTATCTCCATACAACACCTGAACATCGGTGTCTACGGTATCAAAGGTATGCGTGTACGGATTATGTGAAATACGCGAATCGAGCGCGATCCATTCAAGTGGTCGCAACTTAAGATAGTAATAGATATCAGAAAAATGACGGTTATTGTATTCATCGACGCCGTCGCGGTGTACTGCCGGAGCATCCATGCTTGGGTGGTAATAAGAATAAATTTCAAAGTCTACAAGAGGAATTGTTTTTCCTTCACGTCTTGTCTGCAGAATATTACGAAATCCAAACCGAAACTGATTGAGCTTATCAAGCGAATCAATCGTGTCAAACTGCAATATCTCCTGAATCTCTTTCCCCGTTCTATGGCTATAATTGTACCCCACACGCGTTTCGATGACATGTCTCAACTGATTGATCTCCCAAAACTCACTTTTAAAATCTGGATATGTTTTATGGATCTTAGTGAGTGCCGATACACCAGTATTAAAAAATGCTCTCGTAAAATTACTACTGTCAACGCCATTCGTATAAAATGTCGGCCTAACACCAACATACGGTTCAAGGTTCAAAAAATGTAAAAACTTGAACGGATATGATATTGTATGTGTTGAATCAAAACGAGCAGAATCATAACTATTGGCATTAATGGGAACATACTTCAAGTATGAAAAATTATTTTCTGTTGAATAATAAAATCCCGAATTCCATAGCCGTTGTTTTGTAAGAATAAAACGCAGTTCAGGTAACCGCTCAAGTTCGGTAAATATATCATCCATACGTTTACGAGCAAACAAGGTCAGTGAATAGTTCTGTCCGGATTTCGTAATATCTACATAATTTTCAGGTTGTATTTCTCGTTCAAACTCATCTCTAAAGAAATCATTTATTATATCAGGATCACTTTGCAGTCGTAACTGCCCTACTGCTCGTGTATCAGGAGTAATTTGAAAGGCATGATTCAATCCTACGCGATACCGTGGACGAGTGTCTTCGTAGCGCACATCCGTCGGATTGTAATCTTGATCATAAATGACGTAGGATTTCAGATCTCCCGAATTTTCAAGACCAACAGGTATGCGGTAGTTTGTATCAACACCAAAACCATATCCCCTTTTCGTATAGTAATCATTATGAATCGTACCGGTAAGATATGGATCTATCCAAAAGTTTATTCCCGTCAAAACAAATCCACCAAACCGTTTATTATAACCGGGAACAACACTAAAGCGCTCTCTTTCGTCCCGTAACGATCTGTTGTAAAACGGCAGCCACAAGATAGGGATATTCCCTATCTTAACAACCACATCTCGCGCGATAATCCTGTCGCCGGGATATATGAATATTTTTTTAGCACAAATCTTGAAGTGGGGTATTTCGTAATCACATGTCGTTATATACCCGTTAGATATCTGAACCTCATCGCTACCTGTTTTCTTTATCGTCTCACCTTTACCATACCACGGGTCGGTAAACCCATGAGCATGTATGAAATCTCCCGTCATGGTACGATAATTGAAGTGAACTTTCTCTCCTGTAAATGCGTTCCCCTGATAATAAAACACCACATTGCCATCAGCATATATATCTTGAGTCTCTATATGCACGATAACTCTTTCGGCTTTTAAAGACATCCCTTTATATGCGATAGAAACATTACCCTCACCTTTAACAACTTTTCTTTCCTGCACATAGGTGATCTTATCAGCGGTATAATCTATAGGCACTTTTGGCTCGGCACAGGCCAGATCAAACTGACATGTCCCACAAACAGCAAACAAAACACTAAGAAAATATATAACTTTATGTAACAGTTTCACGGTAACCCTTATATTCAGTTACGTTTTTTTTATGTGTTCGTTCCAATCCGAAAGAAATTTTTCAATACCTCGGTCTGTAAGCGGATGACGAAACATCATATCCAATACCTTATATGGTATTGTTGCAATATCAGCTCCGGCAAGAGCGGCTTCAACAGCATGTATGGGACTACGTACACTTGCCACTATAATTTCGGTATTAAAATCATAATTATTGTATATTTGGCGGATCTCAGTTATTAAATCCATACCCACGGATGAAATATCATCGATTCTTCCAACAAAAGGGCTCACATAACTTGCACCGGCCTTAGCAACAAGAAGTGCTTGAGAACTCGAAAAGCATAGTGTTACATTCACATGGATACCTTCATCCTCTAATATATGTGTTGCTTTAAGCCCATCAGGGGTTGTCGGGATTTTTATAACTACATTCTTATGTATTTTCGATAACACACGCGCTTCTTTAACCATTTCATCTGCCTTAAGACTAATAACTTCAGCACTAATAGGGCCATCAACAATAGAAACAATTTCCTTTATAACTGACTCAAACTCTTTTCCCTCTTTAGCTATAAGTGACGGATTTGTTGTCACACCATCGACAATCCCTATATCATTCATTTTCCTTATTTCATCTACATTTGCTGTATCAAGAAATATTTTCATGGTACGGATCTCCTCACTTTTTCATTTTATTAAAGTACATTCTCTTCGACCATAGGTAGTGTCGCAGCACCTATAATACCGGCATTATACCCAAGCTTTGCCTGTACAATACGCGCTTTATCCACAGATATTTTAAAAGCCCTCTTTCTAATCGTTTTGCGCATTTCACTAAACATAACATCTCCGGCTTTCGCGATACCGCCCCCAATAACAATCATATCGGGATTGAGAAAATTGATAATGCCCGCAAAAACTATCCCGAGACATTCCCCGACCCTTTTCCATACATCTATTGCAAATTTATCACCTTTTAGTGCCGCGGCACTGATAATTTCCGGCGTTATCTTTTTTAAGTCCCCACGAGCTAATTTCATAATGCTTGTTTCAGCACCACTTTCAATACCGCCAATAGCGTGGGCTATTATCCTTTGGTTGCCTACAAATACCTCCAGGCATCCATGGTTCCCGCAGTTGCACTTCGGTCCTTTTTCATTAAGCGTAATGTGCCCTATTTCACCTGCCGCTAAAGAACTGCCCCGGTAGAGCTTTCCATCAATAATAATGCCCCCGCCAACACCTGTTCCCAGCGTAATGCAAACAACGTTTTTCCCGCCTTTTGCAGCACCATAATAAAGCTCACCGACAGCCATCATGTTAACATCATTATCAACATACGCCTTCAACTTGGTGCGCTTTTCTAGTTCTTTTTTGAGATAAACATTCTTCCATCCAGAAATGTTTGTGAGATTATAGATTATCCCGTTAATACTGTCAACAATTCCTGGTACCCCTACCCCAATTCCGCATATATCGTCACTGTCTATTTTTGCACTACGTATTAATTTCTCAGTTTCAAGGACAATTTTGTCTATGAGCGGTTTTGGTCCTTTGTACCCTTTTGTAGGGAATTTTTTATCCCCTATTACTTTTCCGTTCTTATTTACTAACCCGATTTTTAAATTTGTTCCCCCGAGATCGATTCCTATAGCATATTTCATTTATAACCTCTTTTCTAAATTCCAATAATCAAATACCAATTTCCAAATAATACTCAAATCACAATAATACGAACAACATACCCTCAATCCTAAAAAAACCCCAATGAACAAAAATAGTATACGCTTATCGATTCACGATACACGATTCACGAACCACGAATCATGGCTTTCATCCTACTTCATTAAGCGTTCTTACACGCAACGGCACCCCGAGCTCATCTGATGCAATGTGCCTACATTTTTCGACATCTATTCCAGGCTGATCAACCACCGTTATCACTACGCTGGGTATCACTTCTTTGCATGCAAGAACAA
>JAVCCP010000062.1 GCA_030765405.1 Candidatus Ancaeobacter aquaticus
GAATCCTTATCTTAGGCTTCATAATAGCTGCCTCAAGGGTGATTTTACCTGATTTCTGGTAAGACCATGTCCCATTTACGAAGTGGGACATGGTCTTACTCGATTTATTTATAACGCTTGAGCAATTGTATTATAACAAATGGATTATATATTTCCTATTGAAACTTTACCCCTATCCACCGCTTGTCAGCCGCATATATTTTCTATCCTGTATATCCACATACTCCCACGCGTGGAGAGTTAACAACAGGAAGGAGCATATCTTCGCCGCATTTGTGGCTGTTTGCACAGTCTTTACAAAGCCATCCCTCACCAGACCAGCTGCATGAAGCACAGACTTTCACAGCAGCTTTGCCGCAATTACTGCACGATATTAAAGGAGATTCGTTTCTAGCTAAAATTTGAATAGGTTTATCTTTTATTTCGCTCTCTTCTTCCGAAATGACCTTCAGCAAAAGATGTGTAGTTGACCCAAAATCATACTCATGACGAAACTTCAGACCTGGACGGAGTACCATATCTAACTTAATGTTCATACTCCTGTCCTCATATTCCTCCATCGGGCTTGATGAGTATGTTTTTCCTTCAATTGTGAACATGCTTAAATGTCCGCAACATTCAAGCCAAATATCTCTAAGAAAAGCGTCTATATCTTCTAAGGTTGCGCTTGAGAATGCCTTGAGGTGCAGCCAATAATCAGATTGATACTTTCCCTCAACTAAAATGTGAAGTTTCTTTGTTTTCTGCAGCTTTTGTGTATCTGTTTTTAAGTTATCTCTGTTTTTACCGCAAGACCTAAGGTGTCTAGTCATTTCTTTTTTAGTAAAAACTCCTTTGCAAATATTGCATTTTCCATTTAACATCGGCTTCGCAATCTGGTTTTCCATGTTAATATCTCCTTCTTTTATTTTGTCAGTTAGATATGAAGTTATTATAACCTTCTTTTTAGGATTATAGCCCATGAAATCGGTTTTGTCATAAATTTAAATGGTAGCAGCTACCATTTAACTACCATTTAACACATTACATTTTCAAGACATGGAAAAAGCCCGCTTCATGGAAAATGAAACGGGCTTTTAACCTTACGCATAATAATAATAATAATTTTTATTACTATTCTTCTTCACCTGTAATGATCTTACCGGTGTTATCTGCTGCGGTACCTGTTGACTCGCCAGCACCAACTGCCATATTCCCGGTACTGTCACAGAAACCTTTAAGACATTCTCCTGTCGTTTTACCAGCTCCGACAAGAACTTCACCGGTTGTTCTTCCGACACCTTCTACAACAATGCCAAACTCTCTTAAGAATCCGGTAAAAATATTACCCGCTGTTTCCCCAGCTCCTGTTACTGTATTTCCCGCACCACCAAGATTTCTATTCATGTCGGGTTCACTGTATCCGTCGCAACTTTGATTGTACGGTTTCATAAGCTCAGGTTTTTCGGTAGAGCTTACCGGTACCTCTTCAACGACATACATTGTCTCCTCAGTAACCGAACACGGTGTTTCCACGATTGTTTCTTCTACAAATGTTGACTCAGTTTGTTCAGGAGTCCACTCTGTTGTCGCCTGCTCATATCCTCCTGCACATACCTGCTGCGCAAAGACAAGAATAAATGCAAGTATTGCAATACCACTAATACTATTTCTCATATAAATTCCTCCTTACCTCATAAAATGTTATTGATCGCCTTTAATAGTATCCGCACTATCATCAGCAAATCCTTTACTTGAGTCACTTGCACCTTTTATCATGCGTCCTGTACTATCTGCCATCCCTTTACCGGCCTTAACTGCTGTTTTACCAGCACCGACAATAACATCACCTGATGTTTGGGCAAATCCTTCAACGATTTCTCCGCTTTCTCTCAAAGCACCTTTTGTTACTCTACCTGTTGTGCTCCCTGCATCTCTTGTAGTTTGACCTGCTTCCCCAAGCTCTTGATTCAACTTAGCTTCATCATAACCGACCTTTTTATCTTGTGTAGTATCTGAGCTACATGAACTGCTTCCTGCAAAAACAAGTGATGCACAGACAAAGACTGAAACCACTGCAACAAAAACTGATAATAGCACCTTCATAACGCCTCCTCTTTAAATGTTCACAACTCTTTATTTGATAATATTATTTCTATACCCTATTAAATGTTTACTCACCTATTGTAAACATCGTCTCTCTGAGGCAGTTTCGCGTCATACCAAGGACTAAGTACTACAGCCTTCTTTACAGCGTGCCACCGGGCGAAGCATATATTTTTTCATATTCACCCTCCTTTCCGCATAGTATTAACATATAGTCATTGATTGATTTTCGTGAAGTAATTCTAGCACAGATATCATAATTACACAACAAACTTTCACCAAACATTTATTCAAGATAAAGTGGATTTGAAAAAATCCACGGCTTCTTATCCTTATATACCTCAACGCGATAATACCCCTTATACTGCGGAGTGTAATCAAGACGTACTCCATCCAATTTTCTTATCACCTTCCCGTTACTAATTAACCTAATGTGTGAGCGCTTATTCACTTCTACAATAATTTTGTCGCCTTTCATTAGTTTCAAAATACTTCCTACCGGAAACTCCTTTTCTCCCCTCTTTAGATAAAACAAAAACCCTTCAGGAAAACCAAACAAATCAAATGAAATATAAAAACAACCTTTGCGGAATGCCTCTATAATACTTTTCTTATCAAAAGACGGGACATTAACATGACAGCTAACTGTTCTTAACATGATATCGTATGAGTCAAACTCAAAACCCGGCAACCCATGTCTTTCATGCGCGTCGGTGCTGCCAATCGCAATTGTTTTTCTTTCCTTAAGCAGTTCATCCCATTTTTGTATTGCCTCTGGCGAGACCTTAGCAGTTGATCTAAAAAAATCGTCCGGTGAATGAATAATGCTTTTTATTCCAAGCCAAATAGGATTTTCTTTAATAATATTTGCCTGAGTATTATAGAGCTCTATACCGTTAAATCCGGTAACATCCCAGTCCTTCCATGAATACTCACGCGCAAAAGGGTGTGCAACACATACTAACCCATTTTGTTTTTTTACCTCGTTTATTATCTCACGTGGACTACGCGACACGATGGGCTTTTCAATCCCCCACACAAGCAAATGTCCCACAGGTGTCGTGACTTCTTCTCCTATAAGAACAAGCACATCCCCATAAAACCCTTCCTTCCCGTCTTCCAGAGTCTTCAACGTATCGTGGTCTGTAATCAGTATAAAATCAAGACCCGCTTTTCGCGCACTACTAACGATATCATCTATGCTATTAGGGTTTTGAGGATATTTGGAATGAATATGAAGAGCACCTTTAAGCTCATATAAACCGGCATATGGCATATGTTTCGTTTTTAAGCGTTCGGTTTTTTTACTCAGTATTTTAAGCGTGCTGCAGCCACTGACACATATGCATACAAGAACGACAAAAACCCATATATTTTTTGTTACACGATACATTCGCATATCAAGCTTCTCTCTATGCTAAAACGTGTTATATGAAATAATTTCATTACAGCTTTTGCGCCGGTCAAGGTCCGTTTTGAAAACAGTTTCATCAACCGGATACCCTACAGTCATCATAGATACAATTTTTACATTGTCCGGCGCACGCACAATACTTTTTACCTCTTGTTCGTTAAATGCGCCAATCCAGCAACTTCCCAACCCTTCACTACGGGCGGCAATACTCATATGATCAAGAGCAATCGCAATATCAACATCAATGCTATTGCCGTCCCCTCCCATATTTTTATACGCAAGCTCTGGATACCCGCAGCCAACGACAATCACCGCTGCTTTCCCTATCCATTCTTTTCCTTTACAGGCATAAACAATCCGGTCTTTTACTTTTCCTTCCGTCACAAATACAAATTTCCACGGTTGGGCATTTACCGCTGAGGGCGCAACACGTAATGATCCTATTAAACGTTTTAGCGTTTCTTCAGTTATTGGAGTATCAGCGTACTCCCGGACACTTCTTCTCGTATAAAGCGCATCATATACATCCATTTAAACCTCCCATGTTAAGCTATAAGTTATAAGCTGTAAGCTTTATGCTATAAAAAAATACTATATTTAAAAACGTATAATATACCTCATTAAAACAAAACTATATTTTGCAGGTCCCCGTATTTATTGGACACACATCACATCGAGGCTTGGGTTTACAAACATTTTTTCCAAGCATTACAATTTGGGCGTGATAATCATTATACACACGTATTCTTTTAGGGATATTATTCATAAAAAACTTTTGAATATCATCATAGGACTCTGTTCCTTCCAGCAATCCTTTCCGAGAAAATATCCGTCTCGTATATGCATCAACAACGAATACTTTCTTTTTTCCCGCATAGAGAAGAATAGAGTCAGCAGTCTCAGGACCAATACCGTTAACATGTAAGAGCTCTTTTCTTAAGCTGTCGGTATCACGCATAAACATTCTGCCTAATTTCCCATGATAACAGGTAAATAAATACTCTATAAAGGCTTTTATCCTTTTTGCTTTAATATTGTAATACCCGCTTGGCCGAATCAATTCAGCAAGTTTTTGTTCTGAAATATTTTTGATTTTATGCGGCGAAAGCACTTTTTTGCACGCGAGATTACAAATTGCTTTTTCAACATTGATCCATGCGGTATTTTGCGTGAGTATCGCCCCGATTATGATCTCAAATGCACTTTCACCAGGCCACCATTTTTGGTAACCGTAATGATCATATAGTTTTTGGTATATGTTCATTAATTGCTTTTCGCACAAAGTCATATTCATCCTCTTTTTTGTTTTACATCTTCCATTTTTACCCTTATCATCATAGAATAAAAATGAAGTTTTATCAAACTTGTTATAATAAAAACGTGCGACACAACACACAATGAGGGGTGCTATGTTGAAATACATTTTAAGTATACTGTTACTGCTGGTTTTTGTCACTCATGCCTGTGGTATGACAAAAAAACCTGAAGGACGTACAATGAGCAGAAAACAGCAAGAAAAACTTAAGAAAGCAAAAAAAGAACTGTACGAATACCCTAAAGCAAGCGCTGTCGTTGCAGACAAATTCTATGAACAGGGACAGTTTTTCGAAGAAGAAGGATTGTACGATGAAGCTATTGCGCAATATAAACACGCTCTTGCTTTAAAACCCCCTTTCAGCGATATGGTCCACTACACTTTAGGGATACTTTATTACAACCATGATCTTCTCGAACTTGCAGCAGACCACCTTTATAAATCAATTATATTAAATCCAGATAATGTTCAAACTCATTACTGGTTTGGTCTCACACTGGCAGAGCTAAGAGAATACCGTGAAGCTATTCAAGAGTTTGAGACTGTTATCAGCATCAATCCACATTTCTACGAATGTTATTACTGGATCGCTCTTATTTATGAAAAAACCATGACAAACAACGTCAAAGCCGTTGATTTCTATAGAAAATATCTTATGCTCGATCCACGCGGAAAAAAAGCAGACGCTGCACGTACATCGTTAGAGAACCTCGGCGCTGAACAAACAATTGCTCCTGTGAAACAACTGCCGCCACCGATAATCGATACTGCGCCCATCAGTCTCGACGAATACGAAAAAACGATTTCTCAACCATCAACCGATATAGAGGAAGAAACAGTAGAGTTAGCCCCTGTTCCGTCTCCTGCTCCAGCCATTAAAAAAGGAGAGGTCAGTATAGCTACACCTCCTATTGTGATAGGAGACAAGACGCATACCGCACAAGAAGGAGAAACGCTCCGGATCATAGCGGGATATGATGAAATATACAATGATTCCACTAAATGGCGTACATTGCGAGATGCAAACAAAAACGTGTTAGACAACAGCTTAGATATTGAGCCGGGTACAGTTTTACGCATTCCAAAAATTGATACCGTGGCATTAAACAAAAACGTTTCCGACCCATCAATACAGTCATATCACACAATTTCTAAAGGAGAAACATTATGGATCATTGCAGGATATGATGAGATCTATAATGACGACACAAAGTGGCCACTCCTTTATAGTGCAAATAAAGATACGCTTGAAGGTAAAAAGACAAACCTACATGAAGGAATCGTAATCACCGTACCAAAACCAACAGAAGCGGCACTTAAAACTATTGAAAAGAAAAAGATAATAGAGAAAAAAAAGAAGACACTCTCACTGCCAGAACCACAAAAACTATTCAAAAAGGTCACCGATGCCATTTCTTCTGCCGCTAAAGCAGTAGTCACCGCAATTCCAAAACTTACGGAAAAGAAAATGACCCTTGTTGAAAATAAAATAAAGAAAGAACCAGCGAAAATACCTACTACGACAAAAACTATTGTTCCGAAAAGCACGCCAAAACCCGTTACCCCTGTAATTTCAAAAAAGGCAGCACAGACACCAATAGTAAATACTAAAAAGAAAGAAACTTATACAATAAATGAATTTATTGAAAGCACACAAGTAAAAGAAGCCCCTTCTACAATTAATAAGCCGATACAAAGAAAATCGATTACACCTACAAAAGCACTGAAAAAGACTCCAAAGAAAAAAACAGTAATAACAAAAAAACCCGTTCAGAAAACGAGGATAACGCCTGCAAGAAAACCGGTAAAAAAGACCACAGAAAAGTTGCCCTCTAAGAAAATAAGAAAACCTCAAAAAGCTACACCACGTTATACTATTAAAAAGAAAACCTCATCACAATCAACGAGAACTACCTTTGTGGAAAAAACCCTTCAGGAAAAACAAAAAGTGGTGCATTCAAAACAAAGGAAAGTAAAACCAAAAGTTAAGGCTCGCATAAAGATTAAGGCAATAACTAGTGATGATAATGGCAACACAATAAAAATAACGACATTTGGCCCTAAAGGCAAGATTAAAGAAGAAATCGTCACAGATACAAATGAATCAACAAAGAAGTAACGTTTTTTATCTAACAGTAATTATAATCTAACCCACTTTTCTTACGTGGATATCGTTTAACACATCTTTATCAATGGCGATTGTAGTTTGGCCAATTTGCAAAACAAATGCCGGACGAGTTTGATGCACTTTTACTAAAGTGCCTGGAAAAAAACCGAATGATGTTAACTTATCCATACGACTGTGATCTTTCGTAGAAATATAAACAATTTTACCCCTTTCACCGGCATTTAACTCAGGGAGGCTAACAACAATACGCTTCACTTCCATTTCAGCTCTTTTGCAACATTCACCGGGAGGAATTTCTTTCCCGTGAGGACATTGAGTAGGATGCCCTAGAAGAGTACATATTGCTTCTGCTACTTCCGGGGGAACAGTGTGCTCAAAATCACAGGCGGCTTCCTCTTGATTTTTATCGCTAATATCTAATACATCTAATAGACGTTCCGCTAACCGATGACATCGAATGATACGTGTGGCAACTTTTTGGCCTGTATCGGTAAAGGATATTTTTCCGCCTTGAATGCGAATATATCCCTCTTGCTCAATCTTTGCCAGATCTGCCTCTCCTAACTTATATTCTCTTATTAAATCTTCAACAAGCACTTCGCCTGAATCAGATTTACGCAATATTGTTTCAAGAATTTCTTCAATTATTTTAATGTCCATATACCCCCTCTTGCAAAATATGCAGCTACACGTTCACGTGCCGCAATGTCTCTATATAATTTCTTTCCTATCCTATAGGCGAATATTGAAATAAACAAGTATAAACCGAACAATGCCGCCAACCATAATAGCATAGGGAATAATAAAACCAAGTATGGCAAATGCTCTCTTAATACCTTGTTCTTTAATAATAACAAGCAGATTTGCAATACACGGAACAAACAGCGTAATAACGACCATGCTTACCACGATCTGCACATGTGATAGTTCGCCTGCTTTCTCCAATGACAAAAGACCTGCAGCACCATAATCTCTGCGAAAGAATCCGATAAGAAATGCTTCCGTTGCTTTAGCCGGCAAACCAAGAAAAGTAACGATTATAGGTTTTGCTAATTGTTCAATTTTTCTTAACACCCCTACCTTATCAAGAACAAATAAGATAGCAGCACCGAGCATAAAGATAGGCACCGCTTCAGTAAGATACCACTTCACCCTGCTGGCCGTTTTCTTTAGTATATTTGATAATTTCGGCACACGCATCGGAGGTATTTCAACTATAAAATCAGACGTTTTCCCCGGAAGAATCTTTGCCGCACAATAACCGACAATAAAGAGCTGTGTCAACACAACGATAAATACGAAAACTAACGCCTTAATAGATACAGCACTGAGCATTGCCATAATAACTCCAAGCTGGGCAGAACACGGTATACCGAGCGCAAGAAGAAATGTTGCAATTATCCGTTCACGTTTTGTATCTAAGATTCTTGTTGTCAAAGTCGCCATAGTAACACATCCTAATCCCAGAACCATAGGAAGTATCGCTTTACCGTTCAGACCGATTTTCTTAAACATCTTATTTGACATTATAGTAAGTCTTGGAAGATACCCCGAATCCTCTAAAATACCAAAGAACAGAAAAAAGAAAGCAACAATAGGAAGAACTATCGCTAAAGCATAGGTAAGCCCCATATTAATGATCCCATACCCTGTATAACCAGCCGGAGCTCCTGTATAAGTACCAATAAAAAATTCCTGCACAATCTGAAATGGAATATATCTAAGAATATAATGTGAAACAAAAGGCAATATATTTTCATTAAACACTTTTCCCTCAAGAAAATCAACGGAGACTCCCGCACCAAGAACCCCGACAATAATATACATAAGGAAAAGAACAACAATAAGCACGGGAATACCATACAGCGGTGACATTGCTATTTTCCCTATTGTATCTCTGAGCGCGGATTTCTTCTCTTGACGCACTTGTTCAACTTCTTTTACGATTGCATCAACAGCTCTTTTCCGTTTCACGGTAATCACATAACTAAGCGGCTGTGAATATTTCTGCTCGGTTTCTTTAACGATCTCTTTAATTCTACCTATCAGCTCATGTTCAATACCTTTGGAAAGCAAATATTCCTCAATCGTAATATCCCCCGAAAGAGCGGACAGACCTACAAAACGTTTATCAACCCCGATATCAGGAATAATATCTGATAGTTGCCTCAGCGCATGCTCTATCTTGTCTCCATAATCTACCCTATAATTCGAATTCTGTGCTTTGTGCACCATTTGAATTAATCGTGATATTCCTTTCTTTTCAATAGCGACCGTTGGGACAGTGTGGACACCCACCATTTCTTGAAGCCGCTTATGATCAATATGTACCCCTCTTTGCTCAGCCTCGTCCATCATGTTAAGCGCCAGCACAAAAGGTATCCCCATCTCAATAAGCTGGATAGTGATAAATAATCCTCGGTATATGTTTTTCGCGTCTGCAACCTGGACAACAGCATCAGGGGTCTCTTCAAGTAAAATATCTCTGGCAACCCGTTCATCCTCAGACTTTGGTATAAGAGATATCACTCCGGGAGAATCAATAATAACATCACGCTCTCGATCAAAGTTTGATAGTCCCTCAGTAATTTCAACTGTCGTTCCCGGATAATTAGATACCGCAACATATTTACCTGTTAACGTATTAAATATGACGCTTTTGCCCACGTTGGGATTACCAACAAGCACAATCTTCTTTTTTTTCTTAAGATCTATTTCAATTTTTGCACTCATAATATTTATATAGCTGCCAATCAATTTTATTTTCCGCCTCATTCATGCACTTATCTCAACATAAAATAAGGGGGAATTACAGGTTTGTCATATACATTTGTGTTCTTTAATCATATACCACAAATGCTAAAAAAAAGAAATGAAAGGATAAAAACATATATAGATTTATACATTATTTATTACCCTAACAAGATCCTTTATTTTTACCGGTTTTTCTAAGTATATGTGCCCATTACATTCTTCAGCGCTCACTCCTACCCCGGTAAAATAAATAATGGGTACGCTTTTTGTCAGGATATCCTTCTCTAGTTCTTTGACTATTTCTGGTCCAGTAAGATATGGCATTATAACATCGATCAATATAACATCTGGGACTTGCTTATTGACACATTTTTTCCATTTTCTACTGTCTGTACATATACGAACATGAAACTCGCCTACTGCTTCAAGATTCTTTTTGACCATTTCACATAGATCAACTTCATCATCGATTATAAGTATGTTCTTTATCATTATCGATTCCTCTTAATAAGCGGAAATATTATTTTTACGGTAGTTCCTTTGCACGCTTCGCTTTCAATCACTAATTCACCATTATACTTGCTTACGAGCTTTTTCGATATCGGCAGACCAAGTCCTGTTCCGCTTCTATCCCTTTTTGTAGTAAAAAATGGCTCATATAGCCTCTTCATATTTTCTTTAGATATCCCTTCTCCGGTATCTCTAACTTCAATAACAAACGCATTTTTTCCTTTTATATAAACACAATTATATACTAAATATGTATGTATCCTTATTTTTCCTCCCCGTTGCATCGAATCAGCAGCGTTAATAAAAATGTTCAAGAGTACCTGTTGTATCTGATTCTTGTCGACTTTTATCATATGGGCCCCTCGCTCATAGCGGGTAAGTACTTGTATATTTTTAAAAGATACTCTACATCGAAATAGTGATAGTGTCCGCTCTACAAGTTCTTCAGGATTGATTCTTTGAGCTTTTAGTTCTGTCGGTCGTGCAAACTGCAGCAAATCATGTAAAATACCGTTTGCTCGTAACGTCGCCTCTTCAGCTTTTGCAAGCGTAGCTCTCAAATCTTTATTAGATTTTGGCATTTTCATATCAAGATATTCGATCGCGCCTAAGATGATCCCCAGCGGATTTTTTATCTCATGAGCAATACCGGTCGAAAACCGCCCCAAAGCAGCAAGTTTCTCGGTTTGCACCAGTATGTTTTGTGTTTCTTTGAGCTGTACGTACGCCTCTTTTAATTTTTCTTCTGCTTTCTTGCGTTCAGTAATATCACGCACAATAGCAAAAACATATTCCTTTTTTGCAATCATCACATACTTAACATTTATTTCAACCGGAAAAGATACGCCATCACTTTTTCTGTGCATACTTTCCAATACCATTTTTTTCTTTCTTCGCAAATCGCTTACGTGCTTTCTCCACATATGCATCTTATAAACAACAGCATCTATATCAATTACCCTGAGTTCTTTAAGTTTTTCAGGGGCATACTCAAGACATCGGCATGCTTCATTGTTTACATCAAGAATCCTACTTGTTGTAGGATCGATCACATAACAGGCATCGTTCGAATTATCAACCAGATCACGAAACAACTGCAATCGCTTTTCAACTCTCTTGCTATTGGTTATATCATTCCCCACGCATAATATGGTGGTAAATTCACCCTCAACAACATCAGCAGGCTGATTGGTCCATGACACCCAAACACGCTCACCGTTTTTCTTTATATTCTCATTTAAGTGATTATTGTACTTTTTAGGATTATTACAAATATCTGTAATGAGCCCCGCAAGGTCTATGCCTCCTGTCTCTTTCTTGGGGACTATAGTTCCCAGAACAGATTTACCCATTATTTCCTTTGCCTTAAAGCCAAAGAATTTTTCTGAAAACTTGTTCCAGAATATAACACGGCCTTTTCTATCCATTTTGAGAATGATACTGTTTGCAGTTTCCACAAGCACATGATATCGTTCCTCGCTCTTTCTTAATGTGTTTTCAGCATTTCTTTTTTCCGTAACGTCCTCAACCATCTCAATCGCTGCAACAATTTGCCCTAGATTGTTCCGTATGGGCGTTGACACTACCCGATAATGCGTAATACTATCGCCGTCTGGTGTTGAAGAAACTGCCTCATGACGCTTTCCGTCTTTTAAGGTTTTATGTGTGGGACAATAGCTGCAAATATGTTTTGATGGCGGTTTGTTAAAAGATTTATAGCACACAGGTTTTTTTGCCGGATCAATATCGGGAAACCACTTTTTCATTTGCTTGTTAAGAGTTAGGATCTCCATGTCAGGACTGATAACAGCGACACCTAACCCGATGTTATCAACAACATTTCTGTATTTCTCTTCAGACTGTTTTAACTCTTCCTCTGAAGACCTTATATTGCTTAAATCGTTAAGGGTCGTTATTATATGTGATACCTTAGATCCTGAGAAATATGGAATCTTCTCTACCTCTATAATCGTTGTTCTTTTCCCGATAGTTAAAACGTCTTCTGAAATAATTTTCTTACCGGATGTAAACACCGTACGATATTCTTGGCGTATCTTCGGAGTAATAAAAGAAAACAGTTCGTATAGTTTTTTCCCAACAGGCTTATTTTCTCGCAGGCCATAGCCTTTGATAATTTTTATAAGGGATTTGTTGACATATACAACACGATAATTTTTATCAATAATATAGACTGGAAAACCTATGAGATCGACTATGTTCGGGAAAGTGTTCTGTGAAAAAGAGTCTTCATTTTTCTTTTTTCCCATAATGACCTTTTAACTATACATATATTAAGCAGTGTTAAACCACTCCCAATGAATCACATCTTTAAGAGCTCTTTTTTTGGCAACAGAAAGATCAAAATCTTTACTTGGCCTACCTAGTGAAATAAGGCTAATTAATTTATATTCTGAAGGCACTTTTAAAAGAACACTTATTTCGCTTGTGTATGGTTTCTTATCTCCGGCAACCCAACATGATCCAATACCAAGAGATGCTGCCGCCACAAGAATATTTTCTGTCGCAGCACATCCATCCTCCAGATAATATTTTGTATCGCGGCAATAAACTGCAATACATGCTTTTGCTTGCGCGATAAACTTCCCATATTCAGCTATCTCAGCAATCTTCTTGAGAATATCCGTGTTAGTAACAACGATAAACTCCCAGGGCTGAACCCCACGTGCGGTAGGCGCATATCTAGCAGCTTCTATTATGCTCTCTATTTCTTCACGTGTAACGGGCACACCGCTATATTTCCGCACGCTTCTTCTTTTTTTTATTATTTCAATACAGTTCATTTATTCTTTTTTCTTTCCGAACGGAAAAATATCTTTAATTTTATCAGCCGCATCATCCATCATATCTTTTGCGCCTGCTGCAGCTTCTTTTGTCTTATCTCCAAGACTTGTATCCGAATCAAATGTTTTACTAGTCACGCCTTTCATGGAATCTCCAAGATTTCCGGTAAGATCCATTGCCTTTGAAGAGTAGTCTTTCATAAGCGTTTTTGCCTTTTCAATGGTTTGGGCGGTCTTGCCTTTCAATGGCCCGAGATCAAAATCTGCCAGGTTAGCAATACTTGTATTCACTAACGCTTTAAAAACGATCAGGCTAATAAGCTTATATGGATCATCGATATCCTCATAGCGCTCATCGATATTCACGTTTACTTCAACAACTTTAGGTGGTGTTCCTTTAGAGTAATCGATATATTTTACTTTTCCGATCTTAAGCACCAACTCGTCGATTCTTATATCTGGCATTTTTGCTTCCTTCTTATCTTCAGGAGTATCTTTTTTCTCTTCAACTGCTTTTACCGCAGTTATTGAATCAAGGTTGAGCTCACCTTTTTCATTCTTAACAACAATAAATTCTTTCAGATTAAGCCGTATTGACTCAACGTGTATCTTTTTCTTCAGAAGTGCCTCCAAGTATAAATCCACATAGATTTCCGGCATATCCATCATAAGTCTCTCTTTAAACTGAGGAGGATTGAAAAGCTTGAGTTCTTTAATACCTAATGAAGTTCCCATTAGACTGATATTTATCTTCTCAACATCAAGAGTCAAGCCAGTCATGGCGTTTACACCTTTTTTAACAGCATTTTTTATCAGAAAATCTTTTGCAACAAAAATAACTACCACCAGCACAACTACAATGAGTAATAATTTTTTCATCCTTCTATCCCCTCTTTTTATGATTTATACCTGTTTACTATTTATAACTTTTTCTGTGTCGCCTCACCGCCGGGCTGAATAACCGTTAACCGTTTAAGCGTAAACTTATATATTATAACTTTTCCTGAGAGCCCAAGTTTAAAATGGGCATGTTTCTTCTGTGTACGCACCCCCTCAGCGATACGCTGAACAGAAAGGCGGAGTTCTTTCTCACGCACTGCCTGAACTAATGTTTCATACAGCTTCCCTTTTTCCATAATAACAATACGCCCCACCATCTTGTATCCTGTTAAACTTTTAATATCCATGCCGGCTATTGATGCGAGAGGGTTTTCGCGAAGATTATCTAATGTCTTACCAAAAGCATAATCAATCAAATATATTGTTTTATCTTCTTGCTTAAGAAAAAATTTCGGTGCAACATTAGGGGTACCTTTTAGATCGCTTGTTGCAAGAAAGACAAATTCTTTTTTTACGAAATAATCTTGAAGATTTATAATGTCCATATATGCACCATACCAATCACTACACCGAGCGTTTACACACTTACTATTATCATAACTGCGTGTAATATTAACATATTATAGAAGAAATATCCCCTAATTTATCTACAATACAACGATTCCGCAACAATACGCATAAGGTATGATTTTAAGCTTAATTAGAGGTTTTTAAACAAAGGGTCATATTCGCGAAAGGATTTCGCTTAAAAAATTGGATTACAAAAGACGATTATATCTAC
>JAVCCP010000063.1 GCA_030765405.1 Candidatus Ancaeobacter aquaticus
AATAATTACCCACGCAAGATACTAAATTTTCAATCTGCTCAACAGGGGTTTGAAAGAGAACTTCAGGAGATCGCAGCTTAAATGAAAAATGACCACTATTTACGGCATTTAACTTTACAATCCACCAACAAATATTATGTTCTGACTAGGCCAACCAACTATTTCACTAAGGCTATAATCCAATTCCCCTAATCGTAATATGCAAGCAAATATTCTAAAAATACCATATTTATACTTAAATAGTTTTTTTGGCAAATCTTCTAGTAATATGAGTTTTTTATTATTTTTAAATTCATATTTGAATATTTTGTTCTTTTTCTCATTTAAAAATATAATCTCCTTCCCATTATTAGAAAATATTGGAAACAATCCTTTTTCATAACTCTTTTTTAATCTACTGTTAATATTATAAGTATTAATTATATTATTATTATCAGAATAAACAATATCTGTATTATTTGGAGCCCAAGAAGGACGATTCCCATTTGTTATTACACCCTCAAGTTTAGTGCAATTACTATATTTATTTCGCTTAACAAAATAAACCTCATTAATTTTTTGTTTTTTCTCCCAATATGATCCAATAAATATTAATTTACTGCCATCAGGAGACCAAACAGCATTTTTGCAATTTACTTCTTTTATCTTTATATAATCAATTATGTTAGAATTAATCTTATCATAGACAGCAATTTCACTATCAAAAAAAACGATTCTATCCACTCCAACAACAAATAACTTATTGATATCAGAATAAGAAATTGAATTATATGTATACCCCTTTTTAAAAGATCCAATTTTTCTACTTTTATTTATTTCTAAATCTTTTTCTATAAGAATATTATTTTTAAAATAATATACTTGTATTCCTTCCATATTTTTAATTTGAATAGTTTTAAACTTTACATAAATAAATGATAAAAGAATTATTAAAACTACACTTAGTATCGCATACTTTTTATTCTTCATTTCGATTTACTCTTATTCTTTGCTTTTTATTATCATGCCGCATAACTACTCCATTTACATTCCTCTAGCTTCTTTACCATCCCTGCCCGTACAGGATTCAGTACAATGTAACGACACACTTCCAAGAAATATTTATCCTTATCTACTAAAATGGATTTATATCTCCCTTGGAATACATGACCAACCTTTCGATGACAACGGTTAAAAGATTGGGTGTATATTCCATTAAGTTGTCGCATAAATAATGAAAGATTACTTTTTGGGGTTTCAATCAATAGGTGATAATGATTTGAAATTAGGCAATAAGCATAACAGACTACATGATATCGATCTAACTGATCCTTTAGAATCTCTAAAAATAATATCCTATCTTTATCATCTAAATAAATATCTTCTCGCCCATCGCCTCTAAATGTGATGTGGTATACAGCTCCTTGATATTGAACTCTTAACGGTCGTGCCATATATACAATGTAACAAATTAAAATTCACAATTCAAGACCTGACCCCTAATTCGTTGCAATAAGCGTAACAGATTACATGATATCGATCTAACTGCTCCTTTAGTATCTCTAGAAATAATATCCTATCTTTATCATCTAAATAAATATTTTCTCGCGCATCGCCTCTAGATGTGATGTGGGATACAGCTCCTTGATATTGAATTCTTAACGGTCGTGCCATATATACAATGTAACAAATTAAAATTCACAATTCAAGACCTGACCCCTAATTCGTTCTATTTGACAAACTTAATAATTGAGTGATCCGTCCCCAGAATTCAACCACAGCTGGAGCAATAGAAATAAATGGTCGCTGTCCCTATTTGTTTCGGCATCGTTTATAAAGAAGATAGAAAATCTGCAACGGCCATTATTGTAATAATTATCATTAGAACAATGCTTATCATCCAAACTACACGGTATTTTCTTAATTGTTCTTTAGAATAATTTTTAATTTTTTGCATATACTTTGCCTTAACCAAATTATATATACATAAAACAAGACCACAAAAACAAATTATCGTCCATATTAAATAAAATACTTTAGAAAACATGCTATCCTTGCCTTCGTGGAATATTAAAAACTTTGAATAGATAATTTATTAACTTACACAACAAGATAAATAGTATAAAAGCAATTATAAATGCTATAGCAACAAAAACTATCGAAACACCTTTTATAACTAACAACATACACCCAAATAGACTTGAAATAAAAAATATTATTAAAGTGTTTTTTTGCTTCATTTGTTTTCTCTCTTACATTCCCAATTAATTAAAACAATCACTTACTAAATTCTTTCGCTATACTTTGTGAAATATGATCTATGACTTTACCAGCCTTTGCTGGAGTCGAAGTCCCCCATCCATTTTCATCTGTTAAAACTCCCACGATGCTTGGTTTCGTCGCCTCTGATTCAGATATTCCTGCCAATCCCTGAATAATAGTCACTGAACTAGAAATTACATCACATGTCCCTTTTGCTATAATTACCCCACCTATAATATCCATAGGTCCAGGTATTACTGAATCGCCCTGCGTTATAACTAACCCTCCGATTATCTGCCCAAAACCCTTTTTTGCACCCCTGACTCCTCCATTTACAGTTTCCCATTCAATATTTTCCAGCCATCCTTCTTCTTCCCCACTTTTTCTATCTTCTCTATCCAACCCCAACGGATCAACCCAATTCACTGGATTATTCATACAGTATATATATCTATTTATCCCATCAGGCATACCCAGCGGATCCTGCTGTGTGAACCTACCTAATTCAGGATTATAGTATCTTGCTCGGTAATAGTAAAGACCTGAACTTGCGTCATATTCTCTGCCGGTAAATCCATAATATTTCGGTTCCTCTACCGGAGAACCAAATGAACTATATGTATATCTCTTTGTAACCTTTCCACTATCATCTAATGACGCTGTAACAGAACCAAGCCCATCATGTGAAAAGTATTCTTTCACATTTCCAATAACGTTTTTTACTGCAATCACCTCATCAATACCTACCCCAAAGATAAATCTCTTTTTGATCTCACCCTGACTGTCTGTCTCAGCTATCCTATTCAGACCATCATATATATACCTTGTTTCATATCCCCACTCTTTCTTCACGATCCTACGCCCAAATAGATCATAAGAAAAACTGGCAATATCATCTTTCCCACTTATCATTTTACTCAGCTTATTATCCGCATTATATTCATACATTATTTCTCTATCCGGAGAAACTTCCTGCACAAGATTTCCGATTTCATCATATTCATAGCTGGACGTATCTACTTTTGAATTCCCATCAGTTTGTGTCTCTTTAGATATCAACTGATTTGCCGCATTATATGAATAACTCTCTTTCGTATCCCCTTCTGTTCCTGTCTTAACTAATCGTACTCTATTTCCGTTTACATCGTACTCGTACCGCTCACTTGTTTCATCTGAGTAATCAGCCACAATCAGCTGACTATTGTTATCATACGTATATGTAACCGTACCGCTAATTGTTGTCATAGTTTTACGATTACCCACCTTGTCATATTGATACTCATACCTATTCAATACGTCTCCACCAGCGTTTTTTGCCTCTAGCATTGTCATATTATTATTCGCATCATAGGTATAACTGGTAACAATACCATTTGAGAGAGACCTTTTTGTCCTCATCCCTACAGCATCATGTTGATACGTCACCGCATCATTTCCATAAACTATTTCCTCAACTCGGTTAAGCTTGTCATAACGATATCTGTACAGCACATCTTTACCCAATAATGTTGCAACTTTATTACCATTGAGATCATATTCATAAGAAATTCTTTTCCCGCCATTATCAACAGAAACGATCCTATTAAACCCATCATATTCCATACTAATATTTTGTTTTCCGGATCCAATATTTACGAGATTCCCATTTTTATCGTACCTGTACCCTATGTCACTTTTATCAGCGATCACCTTCTTAACCATCCTGCCATATGGGCCATAATCAAACAATGTTTTGTCACCATTCGCATTAACAATGAATAAAAGACTACCCGCCTTATCATAAGAATAGACCTTTTCATTATCCAGTTGATCTCTTTGTTTTATCAATCGGTTAAGAACATCGTACCGATAAAAAACTTCTCCACCCTTTGGATCTTTTACCATTAA
>JAVCCP010000064.1 GCA_030765405.1 Candidatus Ancaeobacter aquaticus
CCTAAACAATAAAAGCATCGAAGGTGCCTTCGGCACTTTTACTTTCCTGCTATCAACATCATTAACCTTGAGCCTAAACAATAAAAGCATCGAAGGTGCCTTCGGCACTTTTACTTTCCTGCTACCAACATCATTAACCTTGAGCCTAAACAATAAAAGCATCGAAGATGCCGTAGATGCCGTAGATGTTGAAGATGCTATTGAAAACGAGTTTCAATAATCACACAGAGGGGTATTTCTGTCAATATTTAGTTTGATTAGTTGGTAACAAGTAAAAAAACATGGGGACAAGGAAAGATTCGCAGGACTGAAGCCCTGCCCTACATAATCCCTTTTACTCAAGGTTAGGATAATTCTTTGCGACCTTCCATTGCACGGGTAATGGTAATATCATTGGCAAATTCTAGTGAACCGCCAACAGGTAGTCCGTATGCTATACGAGATACGATCAGATCATTACTATTATTCTTTAATACTTTTGCTAGGTACAATGCTGTTGCTTCACCTTCAATATCTGCTCCGGTCGCAATAATTACTTCTCTTGGTTTCGTGGAATTAATGCGACAAACAAGTTGATCGATCTTTATGTGTTCAGGACCGATACCTTTTAAGGGAGATATCTTCCCCATAAGAACATGATATACACCTGCAAAACTCCTTGTACGCTCTAAAGCGATAATATCTTTTGTGTCTTCTACAACACATAGCTTTTCTTTATCTCGTACAGGATCAGTACATATCATACAGGGATCAACTTCACTGATATTGTTACACTGTGAACATTGACAGATTTTTTCTTTTACATCGGTTATTGCATCAGATAATCGTTCAGCTTGTTCTTTTGAAGTATCATTAATAAAGAGTGCTAACCGTTCAGCAGTTCTATTACCTATGCCGGGAAGTTTCCCAAACTCTTCAATAAGTTTTGTAATCGATTCAGGATAAATCATGAGCTTCGCTCACTTTACTTTTTTAATATTATTTGTTCTCAGTGTTCGGTTATCGCAAAACGATTTCAATATTAATAATAAAACTGATCGCGTCAGCCACCAAAACCAGGTAGGTTAATACCGGTCATGCTTTTCATCTCGTTTTGAGCTATTTTCTTTGCACCGTTTAATGCAATGTTTGTAGCAGTTTTAACCTGCTCACCAATTTTTTTAGCGTTACCAGCTACTAAAAGGCTCTCATCAATCTCAATACTCGTTATTTTTTGGTCGCCGGTCGCTTTAACCTTAACGCCTGATGCGTTACCTTCTGCTTCAATTTGTCCAAGCACTTTTTGTACTTTTTTCATTTCTCCACGCATCTTAAATGCATCTTTCATCATATCTGCCATTCCAGCCATCTTATTCCTCCTTCTTAATTCTGATTGTGTTTACAATTACAATTGTTATTAATTAAACGTAGCGAAGCTACCGAAGTCACTCTTTTTTGACTTTTACTACTTTACCTTCAAAAATATCTAATACTTCTTTTACGTGAGGATGATTAACGATTTCTGCATCTTTCACATCCGGGGCAGGTTTATTCGAAGCCGCACCTGCAACATATCGTTTTTTAGCACCGGTAGTGACTTTTTCTTTTTCATATTCGATAAGGTCAAGATGTAACCGTATACGATGCCCCAATTTATCAGATAGTTTTTTCTGCACTAAAGCAAGGTTCTTCTGGTCGGACAGGGCCTCTTTATGAAAAATATTCTCGTGGGTGAACCCAACCATAAGTGTCCCGTCCTCAAAACCCAAGACTTTACCTTCAGTAAGAAATGTCTTTAATATCGGATGCTCTTTCGCAAATTCTTTTACTACCTGTTCCCACACATCGTGAATAATAAGCATATCAACATCTGGAGCAATAGACATTTCACCAGTTGTATTTGGATCCTGTTTAGCCGGTGTTTCTAAATACTCTTTTTCTGCACGAACAATGGTTGATGGACGTTTCTCTTTTGGAGGCACTGCTTGAGATATTGGGGGCATCTCTTTTATCGCTGTTTGTATCGGCAATGATTTTGATAGATTTTCTACTTTATCTATTAATTCAGTAATTGAAAGTTTACCTCTCATATGCGCCATTCTGATAAGTAGCATTTCAACGAGTACACGCATTGATATTGTACGCTTTATTTCTGATTCTGTTCGAGAACACAACTCGGTAATAGCGCACAATTCACCTTCAGAAAAAAGTTTTTCCTGCACAGTTAATTTCGCTAATGTTTCACGCGGCGCATCAAAAAGCGATGTATTGTTTTTTGATATTTTTAAGACCATCAGTTTTCTAAAGTGATCGGTAAGACCAACAAGAAATTTTCCGAGATCTTTACCTTCTTCAATAACATTTTTTACAAGCTGAAGGCACGCATTACAATCACTTTTACTCACACTATCAGCAACATCAAAATATATATCTTCTTCAACAAGACCAAGAACTTCTGAGACATGTTCATAAGCAATTTCCTTACCGCAAAACGAAAACAACTGTTCAAGTACTGATTCAGAGTCACGCATACTTCCTAACCCTGCACGTGCAATAGCCCCGAGCGATCCTTCATCTATCGCAACACCTTCAGTTTTCGTTATCATTGAAAGTCGTGCAACAATATCTTTTTGCGTAATACGTCTCAGTTCAAACTTTTGACATCGTGAAAGAATTGTTGCGGGAAGTTTTTCGCGTTCGGTTGTTGCAAAGAAAAACTTTACATGTGAAGGTGGTTCTTCAAGTGTTTTTAATAGCGCATTAAAAGCCGCTGTCGAAAGCATATGCACTTCATCAATGATATAAATCTTATATTTACACATTGCCGGCGAATACTGAACATTTTCTTTTATATCCCTGATGTGATCAACACCGGTATTTGACGCACCATCAATCTCCAACACATCCATTGATGAACCTTGAGCAATTTCTACGCAGTTTGGACAAGTACCACACGGATTTTCTGTCGGCCCGTCTTTACAATTTAACGCTTTAGCAAAAACACGTGCTATGGTTGTTTTACCAATACCGCGAGGACCGGAAAAAAGATATGCATGCGCAATACGATTCATTTTAATCGCATTTTTGAGCGTTTGAACAATCGCACCCTGCCCAACAATATCTTGAAACTTCTGTGGACGAAACCGTCGTGCAACTACCTGATAATCCATCGTGTTCCCTCTTTACTCTCTATAATAAAAATCCTCTCATGAAAAGAGGATAGTAGGCATGTATTGACCCTCTACCTGTATTGTGGAAAAAATTACCCTCTTTGTCAAAAGAATTCTTTTTAAAACAAATTTGTGTTCCTAAACGACTATTTCACCGTTGTCTTCTGCTGTTTTGGCGCGGTTGTACAAGTGTTTTTTGAAGGACATTTACCTGTCCAGCAATAGGTACACACCTTATCTTCAGGAAGCCCGACAGCATCAAGCATATCTTCAAGTGTCTGATACCTGATTGTCGTCGCCTTAATATCTTCTGTTATCCACTCGACCATTTTCTTATGTTTCTCAGTTGTCGGATCAATATATTCTGACACATCAGCTATATCCTGCCCTTCAATACTTCTTATAGCTTTACGTGCAACAAGCTCGTGTATCGTACGTGTCGACAAACAAAATTTACACGGATACAAAAGAGGAGGACATGCCGAACGAACATGTATTTCTTTTGCACCGCATTGCTTTAGTTTATTTATCGTAAAGTTTTTGAGTTGCGTACCACGAACAATAGAGTCTTCACATATTACTATTCTGTTACCATCAATAATCTCTTTAATTGGTATCAATTTCATTGTTGCAATAAGATCACGTTTTTCCTGTAGAGGCGGAGTATAGCTTCTTCCATACCCGGGCGTATATTTTACGAGCGGCCGGCGATACGGTTTACCTGATTCCATTGCATACCCTATTGCATGAGCGAGTCCCGAGTCAGGTATCCCTGCAACAACATCTACTTCAATATCTTTATCTCGACGAGCAAGACTTTTCCCGCATCGTTCTCTAACGACCTCAGTATTAATCCCTTCATAATCAGAAGCAGGAAACCCGGCATAGATCCATAAGAACGTACAGACCTGATTAATGCTTTCACCTTGTTTCTTTTGCACAAGACCGTCTTCACTGATAAGCACAATTTCACCTGGCTCAAGAAACTTTTCGGTTTTAAACCCTATATTTGTAAACGCGCTAGTTTCAGATGTCACTGCGTAGGCGTCTTCTCTCGAACCGATAATAAGCGGTGTATACCCTCTTTTGTCACGTGCAGCATATATACCGTCTTTATGTAAAAGCAACATTGAGCATGATCCCTCTATTGCTTCAAACACCTTTTCAATACCATTAATTATGTCACTACCAACAGTAATTATTTTTGCGATAAGCTCAGTAACATTAACACCGCTTTTACTCATCTCGCTAAACGAATGTCCCTGCTGCATAAGTTTGTTTGCAAGTTCATCACTGTTTTCGATCAATCCGCTTGTCACAATGCAAAACGGACCGAACTTTGAATTAATATACATCGGCTGTTCATTACTATCTGAAATAACGCCGATACCTTTTTTACCGGTCATACATTTTGTATCTTCATAAAACTTTGATTTAAACTGACTATAGCTGATATTATGAATTTGTCTTTGAAACGTCTCACCTAAAATTGCCATACCGCCAAATTCTGTACCTAAATGAGAATGATAATCTGTCCCATACAGTAATATTTCTGAACAATCACCTTTTGATACAACACCAAATACACCACTCATACTATCCTCCATTAGTCTTATTCGCACTACAGCGTACGATCTATATTTAAAAAATTATTAGATGCCCTCAAATTCTTTCGGGTCGGTATTTTCGATATCGTAGAGTCTCCAGCTTCTATCGGTAAAATGCCACCATTCAGTTTCGTGCGGGATGAAACCACATCGTATCATTGTCCGAACCAAAAGTATCCTATTATTAATGACATTTTCAGGTAAATCCGTACATGATAGATGTGCTTTTTGGGTAAAATCATCAAATTCTGTACCCATAGGAACTTCTTTACCGTCGGGTGTAACGAGAGTTACATCAACGGCTGCCCCCCGGTTATGAAATGACCCTTTTGCGGGATCAGCGACATAATTCAGGTCAGGAAACATTTTCCAAAGCTTCTTCTGAACATACAGCGGCCGATATCCATCAAATATCTTTAGTCCAAACCCCTTTTTCTTAAGAATATAGTGCACTTCTTGCAATTTGTATGCTGTCCCACGTCTCAAATAACAGGTATCTGTTGCATACAATACTTGATGGGTAAAATTATCTTTTGTGGCATATTTCAAATCAACAATAATAGAAGGGATAACACTTTGAACATTTACGAAATCTGTTTTCTTTGGAAGAGGATTGATAGCACATGAACTAACACAAACACTTATTGCTATACATAAACAAGAAATAATAAAACGCATATTGTTACTAACAACCCTTAAATTCATATTTCACATAAAGACACAATGTGCCCATCATTATTTGATGAGCACATAGCCTATTACTGGTTATTCATCTGGAGTATACACAACTGGCTCCATACTTCCAGGTATCATATATTCTATTACTTGAGGTGTTGCTTTTAAAACAACATAGTTTGGATCATCCGGACCTGAAAAGAAATTTTTTAACACATCCTGCCATACTTTATTCTTCGAATCAGCATCATCGAGAATCTCACCTGTAGCAACAATATTTACATATGGTATCATCCAATTATTTGGATCACCACCAGCGGTAATATGCACACTATTATTATTCTTTATCTGTAAGACTTTACGTGACTGTGCAAATGTTGGCGCATAACAACAGAGATCATCATCTATTTGTATACCCATATATCTCACCCACGGCTTACCGTTTTCTAATGTCGCAACGGCTGCAAGATGATTACTATCAACTACTTCTTTGATCTTAGTCTTTAACTCTGCTTTATCCATGTTCATTCCTCCTCATTACCATTTTCGGCTATCTCAGCATCATCCATATCAATTTTTTCATCCATAACATTTTGCGCCCGCGCAATATCTGACTCACGCACCTGCAACTTTATAAACCCTACAGCAGGCGATAAAAACCAATTCAGCCCAACAATATTCTCATCCGCGAGGAAACACTCTATACCAGCCGCCTCAAGTTTTGATTTATACATATGGGCTTCAAACGATTTATCGAAAGTAGCAATTGTAACAAGTTCGTCAGACATATACACACCTATTAAGGGTTAAGAAACAATAATATACCTAAAAAACCTTATGTATTAGGCTTGCTCCGCAGGCGCATCTTCAACCGATTGAACGGTTTGAGACGGGGCATCCTCTTTCACTAATTGCCTATACACATACGCCATTGCAACCATTGTCGTCGGTGCTGTAACAAAAAGACCGATCCCCAAACATAACGCACCAATAATATTAATAATCCCCAATACGATAATAAAAACAAACAAGTCAAAACGCGCACCTTTTGTTATCGCGGCACTTTTTTTGAGTGATTCAATCGGCCCCATATTTTTATCAACGATCAGATAGGTAAAAAACATGCATGCAATAGCAACGATAATACCAGGAACAATTAACAGGATAAAGCCAATTGTTACGAGTATCATAAAGACAATTGACGCAGCGGCATAATTAATGAATAGTGACCCACATGATAATAGTTCACCAAAAGACACCTTAACTCCGTCACACATACCGAGAGCAATCTTAATAAACCATATACCGATCATAATATTAACCAGAAAAGAAGCAACTTGCCATACAATAGAAAGAGATGGGACCAGGCCTTCAAGTATACTTAATATAACACTCGGCAGCACCGCAACAATGATAACACCAACAAAGTACAGCAGATTGTCTTTCATTGCATTCCAACCAAACTGCAGGGCATCACCCAATGAAAATTTTGTTTCAGCCATATGTTGCTCCTTTCATATGGAGTTATTAATATTACTATTAGTTTACTTCTACCTGTGCTTGAGGGTCAAACGGATTCGTTCTTACCGCAAGTGAAAAAAGATACGGATAATCACTCTTTAAATGTTGCATATATACCAGCCATTCAATAATGAGCAGCTGATACGCTCGCTTAATATCTCCGGACAAATGTTCGCAATCACTTTCAGGCTTATCATTTAAAGCTGTCCTGTGCACAAGCTCTTCGGTAATATGGAACACTGCCCACAACAAATTTGAGAATGTTTCATGTTCAAGCAGATTAGGGTTTTCCAAAAGAGTAAGAAGAAAATCACGTTTTTCTTTAAGAAAACCTTTTAATGCGTCGAGATCACCTTTTGTACTGTCGATTGAACAGTTATAATTCAGCAGGTCATCAGACATGCTGATGAATTTTTTCTCAGACCACTGATTAGACACAATGAGGCTCTTTGCCACATCTTTAAACCCAAGATCAAATGTTGCAAAGATCTTTATAAGGTCGTAACCTACTTCGCTAAAAAACACACCTATTACCATGTTCAGTTTTTTCAGCATGGTTTTCTTTTCTCTGTAGGTAAGCAATTGATGAATAATGAGAGTTACCAGGAGAACCTCAAGAAAAGCGAAGGCAACATCACCTATAAGATAGATAAATATATGATGCGCATCACGAAATATTGCATAATGCACCAAATAAAAAATAGTTGATAACAGAATTAATATTACTCCCAGCATTACTTGCCATGAAAAAAAACGTTTCATCTACACTCCTTTATAACCCTATTGCCCCAAGGGGTTAAGAAACTATAATATGACCAATTTGGAGACTCATCTTTGGCCGTCTGCTTCGTTGCTCCTCCTTAACGTACCACAGTGGATACGCGGCACTCTTCGTTCCTTGTTTCGCTCCAAAATCGTCTCAGCCAAATTAGTCTGATTATAGTTCCTTGACCCCTAAATGCCCGAGATGTTTTCTGCTTCTCAGATGTTCTTCAATTTCTTCCAGTGTATGCCCCTTTGTTTCAGGCACATAGAAATAACAGAAAATAATTCCTAATCCCGCAACAATTGCATACAGCCAAAACGTACCAGATTTTCCTAGTTTATCAATGAGTGTTAAAAATGTTGATGAAACCATCATATTAAACAGCCAGCATGAAAGAGTCGCAAGACTCATAGCGCGACCACGAATATGTAACGGATAAATTTCAGCTATCATAAGCCAGAAAATCGGACCGAGACTAATAGCAAACGACGCGACATATACAACAAGGCTACCAACAGCAATCCACTTTAGTGCACCTGAAAGCGCGGTAAATTTAAATGCAAGACCTAACACACCTAAGCTCAGCGTCATCCCAGCCATACCAACATATAGAAGCGGTTTTCGACCAACTTTATCGAGTAACCATATTGCAACAACGGTCATACCCATATTTACGAGACCAACACCGGCAGTAGCAAGTATAGCTACTTGAGCTGTTTCAAAACCAGCAAATTGAAATATTGTTGGCGCATAATATATAACGGTATTGATACCGGTAAACTGCTGAAGAAACGCGAGCATAAAACCAACGATCAGAGCTGGCCGCATCCATGGAGCAAACAAATCTTTCCATGAACCTTCTTTTTTGGCAAAACTCGCCGTAATTTCCTCTACTTCAGGTTCAACATTATCTTTATTAAGTATTTTCTTTAAAATAGAACTCGCCTTATCATTCTTTTTCCGGCTGAGCAACCATCGTGGTGTTTCAGGCAAAAAGAGCATTCCAATAAAAAGTATACACGCAGGAACAACACCGATAACTAGCATCCATCGCCATCCTTCAGTATTAGAAAACGAATAGTCTATTATATAAGAGAGAAAGATACCGACAGTAATCATAAGCTGATTCATAGATACGAGTCCCCCACGAATATGTGGCGGAGAGATTTCAGAAATGTATAGTGGCGCAGTATATGACGCGACACCGATTGCATACCCGATAACAAAACGGTATGCGATAAGCAAATGCACATTATGTGCGCTCGCACACCCTATAGAACCAATAGCGAAAAGAATAGAAGTAATAAGTATTGTAAGCCGCCGACCCAAACTGTCAGCAACCGACCCGCTTGTTGCAGCACCAAAAACAGCACCTAAAAGCACAACACTAACAACAAACTCTTCTACTGTATGAGTAAGATGGAACGCTTTCGTGATAAACAGTATTGCACCGGAAATCACTCCGGTATCATACCCGAAAAGCAACCCAGCTGTTGCAGCAATTGCCGCAATAAGAAACATGAAAGGGGTTAGTTTATTTTTTACTTTCTCCATGCTGCCTCCTTTGGGAATCAGTTGGTTTATATAGTACCCTATATCACACATTACTTATACTTACACTTCGACTATTATATATGATATTATAGAATATTGAAACAGTAAGAATCATAATATGGTAACCGGTGAGCAAAAGGGGGGACAATAACAAAATAAAACCCGCATAACTAAAGATAGATCTAAGATTAAAAAAAACGAGCCGAAAAGTTTTTATACTTCCGGTTTATTTTTTTATGTTGACAGTA
>JAVCCP010000065.1 GCA_030765405.1 Candidatus Ancaeobacter aquaticus
ATTCATTGCTAAGGGCAGAAAGATAGAAAAACTGACACAATCAACCATTCAGACTATAGAAAACTGGATTAATAACTACCCACGCAAGATACTAAATTTTCAATCTGCTCAACAGGGGTTTGAAAGAGAACTTCAGGAGATCGCAGCTTAAATGAAAAATGACCACTATCTACGGCATTTAACTTTACAATCCACCTTTTCTTAATTAAAAATAATGCAGAATAATAAAAAATGAGTACAATATGTTTCATATGAAAAAGCATTTTATACAATTATCTCTTTTTTTTTTACTTGCGCTAACAACTATCGCCTTTTACCCGTCACTTAAAAACGGGTTCACGAACTGGGATGATGATAAACAGCTCACACAAAATAATACGATTACCCGGTTATCATTACCTGATATCGGAACCTACTTCACTTCGTTTCATGACGGGCTCTACCATCCGCTCGTCACACTCAGCTTTGCGATCGAATATCATTTTTTCAAACTTAACCCAAAACCGTACCATATAACAAACCTCATACTGCATCTTTTAAACATACTTTTTGTTTTCTGGCTGATCTATCTCTTGAGCAAAAAAGCATGGACTGCACTGATAACGGCACTCCTCTTTGCCATACACCCTCTGCATGTCGCTTCTGTTGCATGGATAGCTGAGAGAAAGGATGTTCTCTATACTTTTTTCTTTCTCGGCTCGCTCATATCCTATCTCTACTACAAAGAGAGGAACACTCAAAGATACTTTATATATGCACTTATTCTCTTCATTCTCTCTCTTCTTTCAAAACCGATGGCTATAACTTTGCCGGTTATTCTTATCCTTATTGATTATTATATTGATGGGAAACTCACTAAAAAAAGTGTTACTAACACACTTTCATTTTTTGTATTAGCACTTTCATTCGGGATTATTACACTCATTGCGCGATTCACTCGCATCATTGACATCGAACCAACACTCCACTTTTTCGATAATATATTTATCGCTTCATACGGTATCCTTTTTTATCTCGTAAAAATGGTTTTTCCGTATCCGCTCTCATGCTATTACCCAACACCTGAAAAAATCGCTGGCATGCTTCCGATGATCTTCTATATTTCACCGTGCATAGTTGCACTTCTGGCTGTCCTTATCTTGTATTCCTTACGATATACAAAAGTGATCTTCTTCGGATTTTTGTTTTATATTATTACCATCTCACCTGTTCTTCACCTCATTGGTGGTGGCCCTATCGTTGCAAATCACTACACCTATGTTCCTCTTATCGGTATCTTCTTTATCCTTGGCTCAGGCGCCGCCTGGTTTATAAAACAGCGTTCCGCTGTCTCAATATTTCTTATTTGTGCTCTTTCCATTATTACTATTATATTATCTTTTCTTACCTGGCAAAGAACTCAGGTATATAAAGACAGCATCACGCTCTGGGAAGATTTTTTTAAGAATTATGGTCACTGCAAAAATATCTCTATTGCATATAACAATAGAGGAAATGCATATCAGGATAACGGATATCTGGATAAAGCAATTGCTAATTATAATAGCGCCATTAATTTAAATCCCACCTATACCATTGCGTATAATAATCGGGGGAATATTTATCAACTGCAGAGAAAATATAAAGAGGCGCTTGCAGACTGTAATCGCGCCATAGGTCTTAATCCCAAGCTCGCTGAGGCTTATTATAACCGCGGTAACGCATGTATCAATCTCGGTAGCCGTAATCTTGCAATCGCTGATTATAAGAAAGCGGTCGAACTCATGCCCCAATATGCTGAAGCATGGAATAACATGGGAAACATTTATCAGGAAGAAGGTAAACACAACCGTGCATTAGAGTGCTACACCAAAGCATTACACATAAAACCTGTTTTTCCTCAAGCGCTCTACAACCGGGGCAATTGTCTTATGTATATGCAGGATCACAAAAACGCGCTCAATGATTATTCAAAGGCCGTACAATATAATCCACGCTACTATGAAGCGTACGTTAACCGCGGTATCGCCTATTTTTCTCTCGGAAAAAATAAGGAAGCGCTACAAAACTATACGTATGCGCTCACTATCAATCCGCAATACGCTATCGGCTACATCAATCGAGCTCTTGTTTATAATATCCTTAAAAAATATGAAGATGCACACAAAGACGTTAAAAGATTTGAACAGTTGGGATACACCCCTCCACCGGATTTCATAAAAGAACTTCGTGAAAAACTCGATAACAAATAATCGGTTTTACTTCATTGTCGCTAATAAAATATGCTATGATACGATTCATGAACCTTAAAAAATATTTAGAAACACGAAAAAGTATCGTCGACAAACATTTGCATACACTGATGCCGCTAAAAAGCGTCCGACCGAAACTTATTCACGAAGCAACGCGCTACGGTCTCTTTAACGGAGGCAAACGTATCCGTCCAATACTTACCTGCGCATCATGTGAAGCAGTGAGCGGCAAATACAAACAAGCGCTTGATTACGCCTGCGGGATTGAACTTATACACACCTATTCACTTATACACGATGATCTTCCATGTATGGACAATGATGATTTTCGCCGCGGAAAGCCAACGACCCATAAAGTATATGGAGACGCCATTGCTGTACTTACCGGTGATGCACTCCTTACCAGAGCTTTCCAGATATTTGCCCGGAACCCCAAAATAGGCGGAGCACAGCTTATTGAAAAGATCGCTCACGCAGCGGGATCGCACGGACTTATCGGCGGGCAGGTTATTGATCTTGAAAGTGAAGGTAAAAGAGTTACCGCAAAAACACTTGAATATATTCACCGGCACAAGACCGGCAGCCTCATCTCAGTAGCTATTGAAGCCGGAGCACTTATCGGAAAAGCTTCAAGAAAACAATTATTCGCACTCAAAACATTTGGCGATAATATCGGCCTCACATTCCAGATAAGCGATGATATCCTTGATATAACCGGGACAAAAGAAAAACTAGGCAAAGGTATCGGCAAAGACATTGCGCAAAAAAAAGCAACCTATCCGGCACTCTACGGAATGGAAAAAACAAAAAGACTCTTGGTAAATAAAACACAGGAAGCATTAGATGCACTCTCGACATTTGACAAGAAAGCCGACCCCCTGCGAGAAATAGCCCGCTTTATTGCCCAGAGAGATAGATAATTACCTAAGAAATCAAGGCACTACTAATTCAACATAGTTTTTAGCAAATCTCTCACTTATATAATCGGTTGCCCGAAATGCTATTTCCATTACTTTTTCAGATTCACTTGTTGCGTCTCTAATTATATCAATATATTTTCTTTCTTTAATTTTTCTGAATGCCGGCAAAAAGTTCATATCATATACCCAACCCAAATTAAGAATCTTAAATTCATTAACTGTTTTTACATGTTTATAATCAACAGGTTCTTGGTTCAGAACCGAACTGTAAACAATATCGGAAATCGAATTTTCATCTGAAAATTTACGCATATGCCTGTCAGCATTCCTGCAATTATCGTTTCCCGCATTACTATAATAATCTGTTATTATCCTGAAGATATCTAATTTATCGGCATCACGCAATAACTTCAGGAAAAACATTCCCCTGTCACTGCCATCTGTATGTAAAAACGGCAAATTATGATGCAAAACTGTATACATGATTATACCTTTTGTTACTTGATCAAATTCATCTAAAATCTTCTTCTCATTTAATACTCTAATCCCTTCATGAGCATGATTCGATGACCGTAAATCATTAAACGTATCATAATGAACTATTTGCTCAAATCTGCCAATATCATGAAAAAGGGCAATAATCTCAGCTATTAAAAGATCCTGCTCGTTCATACCGATATCTCTTCCCAAATTTACTATTTCCTCACAAACCCTATCGGTATGATCTTTTTTAAGCTTAATGCTCATACACATTTCATTACTCCGTACGTCAAGAGAACAAATATAATCTTCAAACCATAATCTTAAATTCTGTGTTTTTATTTTATCCATAGTTATATTTATATACTTAATCTTTAAGATTTCAAGGTAATAAAGATATTCCATACCAGGGGTCACACCTATTTGATGAATAGGTGTGACCCCTTTATTTAAAGCGAATTCTTTCTTTCTGTGAGTAATTTTTTGTGCATATGCTCTTGTTCAATTATCGCTTCTATTGCCTTTTGAGCATCTTCAGGAAAACCCTCTTTCATTGTCGTATAAAATTCGATCGATTGATCTTCAAATCCAATTGCTAACTCAAGTGCTTGTGAAATATCTTTTATTTGTGCCGCCATCTCCGCACCTTTGTTTTCTTCAGTAAAAACATAATTCCCTGCAAGACGATTCATCCCAAGGTAATAGTCTTCTGTTTGCAGTATGCCTTCTTTTTCAGTACCGCTGGCTTCCATAATATCTTCAAATGTTCTGACGTGGTTCTCTTCTGCATGAGCTAACTGCTGAAACAATTCTTTAACAGAAGCATCATCTATTTCACGTGCAAGTGTGTCATAAAAGAATTTACCGTTTCTTTCGACCTGTATCGCAAGCTGAATAATACCTTCAATTGAAAATAGTTTACTCATACAACCCTCCTTTGATAGTTCTTATCACTAATCTAGTGCTATTATAGCAGTATTGATATATTATTTCTATACACTATTAACGTAAATTAAACACTTCACGTATTCACCATAACAAAGGAGAAAACAATGGTACGCATATATATGATAGGTTTTATTCTTCTTGCTACGATGTGCACCGGGTGCGAGAACGGCCATCTAAATCTTACCGAAAAAGATACCGGGAAAACAATAACACTTTCTGTTGGACAAGATTTTACCGTTACACTGCCCGGTAATCCGACAACCGGTTATACATGGAAACTAAATGCCGCAAAAACGAACGGCGTGTCACAAGTTAAAAAACTCAACTATATCGGGGATTCAGATTCAAAACTTGTTGGATCAGGAGGATCATTCACTTTCACATTCAAAGTTACAGCCAAAGGGAAAAACCGAATAACGCTTGAATACCTGCGACCATGGGAAAAGGGTGTTCCAGCTGCTAAGACATTTGAAATAAACATTGATGGAGTATAAATATTTATCCCTCTATAAGGGATATCCATACTTCACGTGAACGAGGACCATCAAACTCACAAAAATAGATTCCCTGCCAGGTACCTAAAAGCAGGCTTCTATCCTGCACGATCACTGTCTGCGAATGCCCAAGCATGCTTGATTTGATATGTGCGTGTGAATTACCCTCGAGATGACGGTACGGGCCCTTTTTCGGCACAATTCTTTCAAGGGCACCAATCATATCTGAAACAACACTTGGATCAGCGTTTTCATTTATGGTAAGACCAGCGGTTGTATGAGGAACATATATCTGACACATACCACTTTTTATTTTTGCCTCCGAGACAATGTCACTCACCTTTTGTGTTATATCAATAAAACATGTTCCACGGGATGTTTTCACTGCTATTTTCTTTAACATACTGCAGCCTCAAGGAGTGATATTCTTTTTTCGTCTACTACGTAATCGGCAAGACACGTAAGATGTGAAATATCTGTTTCTGAAGACATGTTCTCTATTGCTTTTTTAGCGCACTGGGCATATCGCTTTGCAGCGGCAAGTGACGAATCTAAACACATGTTCTCATGTAATAACTCCTTAAGTTTTGCTGATGAGCCCGTATCATCGTGAGAAAAAATCAATTCTTTCACTTGCTCATTATCTCCTGTTTTACAAACAAGCTGAATAAACGGCAAGGTGATATCCCCTCGCTTTAAATCCAAATCCAGTGGTTTTCCAGCACTCTTCTGATCACCAAAAACATCTAAAAGATCATCCATTATTTGAAATGCGAGACCGACATTTTTTCCATATTCTCGCAAACTATTTTGTGCTGTTTCAGATGCGCCGGAAAGAAGCGCGCCAACATGACATGCTGCAGCAAAAAGTGATGCGGTTTTCTTATCAATAATTTCACAGTATTCACGTTCGGTTAAATCAGCATTATACCGATTTGAAATCTGCATCATTTCGCCTTCACACACTTTTTTTACTGCATCGGCGATTATTCCCCTGCATGAAAAGAGTGCATCCGAAGAAGCTGTACATAGCGCGCATGACAGCATATAGTCCCCAAACATTACCGCACTTTCATTTCCGAATCGGGCATTATGAGTAGGATTATTTCTTCTGACACGCGACTGATCAACAACATCGTCGTGAAGCAAAGTTGCCGTATGAAGCAATTCTAATGACGTAGCTACATCTATATGCTCTTGCTTAATACTGCCACATAGCTTACCTGACAAAAAAACAAACAGTGGTCGAAGCCGTTTTCCTTTGCCTTTGGTCGCATGATTAACACAACGATCAACATAGGGAATCCCGGAAACCAAGCTTTCTTCGATCTTTTGTTCCAGTAACGTTAATTCCGGTTGTACTAATGAATATATCTTTTTCATATCAATCATAGTTTTTTTATACTACATATACGCAAACATCGTCACGATTTATTTGTAATATAGTTATGAATACCTAAAGCCGCTTTTTTCCCTTCGCCCATTGCCCAAATAACCGTTGCCGCGCCAACACCGCCTGCAATACACACTACCGTCCCGTATTTCCTAATTGCGGTTGGCATCCCCAAAGGACCTGAAACATCAAGGATATGATCTCCGACTTCTAATGCCCCTAGATGCATTGTACTCTTACCCACTTCCTGGACGATGACTGCGTGCAATATCCGGCACGAGCACCTTAAAAAGATTTACTTCTTTGGTAAGTTTTTTCTTTTCGATAATCTTAAACATTAATTCATCCGCATTTGTATTAAAGGATTTATTGCATGTTTGTATACACTATCAGATTTCTACCTTGAAAATCTAATAAATAATTCATAAAATCAATTCAGTTTATGATACTATGCAAAAAAAGGAGTTTTCATATGAAAATGCGTACAATAACAGATGGCACATATTATGTTGGGGCAGTTGATTGGGAAAGGCGGATTTTTGATTCGCTTATTCCCCTACCTGATGGCACAAGTTACAATGCATACCTCATAAAAGGATCAGAAAAGACTGTTCTCATAGACACTGTTGACCCGGCAAAAAAAGATATTCTTTTTGAACAACTCGAATCAATAGATCATATAGATTATATTATTCATCAACATGCTGAGCAGGATCATTCCGGTTCACTGCCATTTCTTCTGGAAAAATACAAAGACGCAAAAGTGGTTACCAATCCGCGGTGTAAAGATCTGCTTATTGACCACCTGCATGTCCCGGAAGATATATTCATTTGCGTTAAAGATGGAGATACATTATCACTCGGAAACAAAACGCTTACCTTTATATATACGCCGTGGGTACACTGGCCGGAAACAATGTCTACATATCTTGCAGAAGACAAGATACTCTTTACCTGTGACTTTTTCGGCTCACATTTAGCGACAAGTGATTTATTTGTTCCCGATGAAGCGCTTGTTCTTGAAGCGGCAAAAAGATATTATGCTGAGATCATGATGCCGTTTAGAAGTGTCATACAAGCAAATCTCAAAAAACTCAGTGCATACGATATAAGCATCATTGCGCCAAGCCATGGCCCCTTATACAATAGGCCCTCATTTATCATTGATGCATACAATGACTGGGTATCATCACCGCCAAAAAATCTTGTCGTCATCCCATACATATCAATGCATGAGAGCACTAGAATCATGGTGAAACATCTTACAACCTCACTCATTGAACGGAATGTAAGCGTACAAGAATTTGATCTTACAGTAACAGACATTGGCAAACTCGCTATTTCACTGGTTGATGCAGGAACACTTGTTATCGGAACGCCCACGGTGCATATCGGGCCACATCCGCTTGTTGTAAACGCGGCTTTCCTCACAAATGTCTTGCGACCAAAATTGCAACACCTGTCCGTTATAGGGTCATTTGGATGGGGAGGAAAAACACTCGAACAACTTACCGCCATGACAAGCGGCTTAAAGGCAGAGCTGCTTACCCCGGTATTATGCAAGGGGCTTCCACGAAAAGAAGATTTAGAGGCAATTGAAGCACTTGCTGAAACCATACAACAAAAACATACTGAAAAAGCTTTTACATAAACGCATAAAGGGGACGGTCCCGAATTTTTTGTAAAAATTGGGACTGCCCCCTTTATGTTTTCTCTAAGCAAAAAGTGATTGCACCTTTTTCATGTTTTTACCGATATCAATGCCATACTCGCACCGTGCAACACATTCGCTACATGTAAGACATTTCGCGCTATGCTGCGCACCATTATAAAGATCATAGTTTTCTCGTGCAAGCCGCAGATCACCGTATCCTTCTTTATACATAAGCACTCTGTTTAAAGTCGGTATATCAGTATTATTTTTACAGCTTGCGACACATTTTCCGCACCGTCGGCAATATGTCCCTTCAATAGATTTTGCATATTTATTGAGTATTTTCCGGTCTGACCACCCAAGCATGGTTCCCATTACCACAAAATCTTCGTCTAACTGTTCGTAGCTGATCATACTTGGAATCGCATTTGATACGTTCTTATCATCAAGCACCCAACGAAGCGACGCCTGATGCGGTGTCATGTTACCAATAGCTTTAGTCTCGTACCCGCCGTTTTGTGTTTTCATCGCAACAACACCCAGTCCTGCCTTATGACAACGAGCTATTGCTTCCGCAACATTATGCGGACTCATGAAATTATATGAGACCAAAACCATATCATAAAAAGCACTCTTCACAGCGGCATCCAATACGATCGTTTCATTTGCATGTGTGGTAACACCCGTAAACCTGATCTTTCCGGCTTTTTTACACTTTTCCAGAGCCTCTATTGCAACAGAGTCAAGAACACCTGCCGCATCCGTTTTATTGTGTAACTGCATAACGTCAATATAATCTGTTTGGAGACTTTTAAGACTTGCATCAATCGATGCAGTCATTGACTCCACGCTATGGTTTCCGTCATTATGCACTTTTGTCGCAATTATGACTTTGTCACGTACACCTTTTAAGGCTTTGCCCAATATTTTTTCATTATTGCCGCCCATATAACAATGTGCGGTATCATAATAATTTATCCCCATATCAACGGCTTTACGAATAACATTCGGCTCGGATGTCCTCATTACACCAAAACTAATTGTCGTTACATTGAGACCTGTTTTTCCAAAGGGCCGATATTCGATCCTACCCTCGGTAGCTTTATTTTTGGCAAATAATTTCTGTGGAAGCATCAAGTGTTTTACTCCTGACATGAGGAGCCCGGCACCGAGAGCACCTAATGATGTCTTTTTAACAAAATCTCTGCGAGAGATTTGAGACATACTTTCCTCCTTTATTATTGTGCACTATTAACATCCGAAATACCTAAAATAGCATCTATTATATCTGATGCCCGCTCAGGAGTAGATATTTTTTCTAATGTTGGTTCAATGTGCTGTGTGAATTGCTCATACGGAACAATTGTAAATTTCTTTTTTCTTATGTTTCCATGCTCTAATACCGGGATATTGTTGGCTAAACTTTCCGGCCCGATCATTAATACATATTTGTCCGGCGCGTCTATATATTTAAACGGTACACATAACCCATCGTACATATACACTATTTCCGAAGGATCGATATCAAGTTTATACAGCATTGCGATAAAAACATCTATTTTTTCCTGTACTTGCCCTTCGGTAAGAATCCGATACTTTACAAACTGATTTAACAGCGCTTCTTTTCTTATCTGCCACTTCCGATACTCGTCTTTAAGCTCAATTCCTCTGAATAATGCGAGCACACTCACCAGTAGCGCACTTTCATCCCCAAACGCTTTTTGCGCACCCTTGCCAAATATTGGGTCTTTATCAAAAATACTCGGCAAGGCAAGCCCTCGGTTTTCATTAATGAGTATACGTTCAAAAGAACTTTTGTCTCCCTGCATCATCATTGATACGTAGGGATTATGAGCATTAAAATTTGTCATATTCGGAACAATAACTGCATATGAAATATCTTTTGCTTTTAATTCATCGGTTATACCCTCTAAATGAAAACCGCCTGCAACGAGAATGCTGTAGCGCACCTTTTCCTTTTTCATACGAGAAATGACATTTTTCATTATTGCTTTATCACGATCAAGCGCAATCTGATAAAACCTCTCAAAAAGAGGAAGTGAGCGAAGAATTTTTTTAAGTGCAGGTACATTCTCAAGCATACTGTTAACCATCTTCTTTTCAAGTGGCATTGTCTTAGGATTTTCTAAGCATTTCTGGGCATCATCACGTAAACGGGCAGTAAATACATTGGGAGTAAAATTTTTTCGGTTATTAATAAAATACTGCGCTTCATCACGAGGCAAATTCAGTGATACCAATTTTTTTACGATATTAAAATTGTAAAAATATCTTTCAAATTGCTTTTCATATTCACTCGCAAACAATTTATCTTTTAACAAATAGGTAATTGTATCAAGTTCGTTTATAAGATTTGACCTATTAATTTTCGCATTGAGTGCCAGTAGCCGAACATAATTATTAAACTCAGGTAACCGGGTTATATATAAACCACAAGTCCGTGCAGTATTTTTAAGCAACATATAATACTTATACTGACTTATTTCTCCTGCTCTCAAAAGCAGACTTTTTCTGACAAGTTTTGCATATGAACGTTTTGTCAGTTTTTTCTGTAATACACGCAAAATCCGTTCACGTTCCTCTTCAACTTTATTCCCATCAATACGGTTTTCCAGATAAAGCACTTTTAAGAATAATTGGACATTACGGTATTCCTCCAGATCAAGTTTTTCTTTTTTTGCAAAACCATTGAGGTAGACTGCATACTCATGAACAGATATTAAATCTTCACTGAAATCATCATATTTTTCTAACAAGCGTGCACTCGGCTTAGAAAACGTCCTGTCCCGTATGACGATCAACGCTTTTTTTATCTTGTTTATTGTATCAACATATTCTTTCCTTTGCGTATGCGCATTTCTAAACGCTTCGAAGTTTTCCTGATACAAATCCCTGTCTTCCGCACCATAAATTAGAACGGGCACATCTTCAACAATAGAAAAATATTCCGCTCCATTTATCTGGCCCTGACTCAAGAAATAATCACCGATCTGTTTCTTTATATCGTCCTGCGGGATAGATGCGGGTGTAGAAGTATCAATAAATCCGCTTGCACCTTCAATATTGATCATTATTTTTTCACTATGAAACGTCTTTCGGATAGTTTTAATAATACGGGCACAGTTTTTCTGTACCTCAAAATTACCATGCACATCTTCAATATAGACAAGTGATATATCGCTCTTCCCCTTATATATTTCTTTTATGCGACCATATTCTTCCGAAACAGATATATCGCTCACATCAAATGTATCAATATTGTTGTTTTCACCGTTAAATGAATTATATGAAAAGACCTGAAAAGAGGGGGACAAGATAAATAATACGGATAATAGTGCTATAACAAGACGATTATGTAGATAACGATAGCGCAACATTACTGCCTCTATTAGGTTTGTTGAGATACCCTTATTATACCCTATTTTAAGCGTTTGTCAATAGTGAGACTAGAAAAGTCGCAAGTGAAACTATGCGAGTTTTCTTTAGTCGAACTATCCCCCCTGTTTTATGATTTTGGAGGATATATCCGAGAAAATCTAGGGGGGATTAAGACAATAAGTGCCAAATAGAAATTATGTAAAGTTTCCAAAGATTTAGTCCTCGAAGAGGGAACTATCCCCCCTGTTTTATGATTTTGAAGGACATAGTTCAAAAAATCGAGTGGGACGATTTTGGAGGCGAAGCCCGAGAGGAGGGATCACTATGAATGGGAGCGCAGGAATCGGACAGCGATTTCAAGAGTGAGAAAATACTCACCGCCCCGATAAATCGGGGCGGTGTTTGTTGGGGAGTTTCACCCCTTGTTTCACTATTTCACATTCCACTTTAATGATTTGGGTGCAGAAGCTCCTGTCTCTGGTTTCAGAGAGCTCTTATCCTGCCCCGAAACGCTTGCTTCTTGTTGCTCTGTTTGCACACTCCAGCTTGCATTTACCACGGCATCAATTTTATCTGGCGGCATTTTTGTAGCTGCTGAAACTTCTTCTTCCTCTTCTTGCACTGCCGCGCCCTCCGCAACAGACTTATCTATCGATTTGCATCTTTTAGCCAAAACATCCATCGAGCTTTCAAATTCCTTATGGGCACCCTCGCTAATCGAACCGGTAGCTCTACCTTTCATCTCGACTTTTTCTTCTTTATCAGCATTATTTATCTTGCGAAGTGCGATTAAAGCAAGCCTGTCTTTTCTATCCTTTGAATCCGTTGAATTTAAGTCTATCGCGTTTCCATCTCTATCCAAGCTGGCTACCTCGTTTCCGTCCTTATCCAAATCTATACTTGCCTGTGCCTCAACCTCGCCATTCTTTACCAGCTTTACTGTAAGTATCGCATTTCCTGTTTCTTTATCTATAGTTTTTACGATTTCCTGGCAGGCTATTTCTTTTCCATTTTCACCGTATTCAATATTGATACGATCTATAGTTCCAACCTCTTCTCCCGAAACATCTTTCATAACCTCGTGATAATCTGTCGGGAGCGGATTACCATCTTCGCCTTTATCTTTACCATATTCGATCCCACCCCGCTCAACTTCGATAAGATTGCCGCTTTCATCTTTCTTTGCGTACGTATAACTCTTAAGCTGCCCTTCGTTTTCTCCTTCTTGATATTCCTCTTTGTTAGTTTTCCCTTCAGTGACCGCCAGAGAAGTTAAGACTAGTTTTCCCATTTTCTCCTCGGCTTTGGTTGGAGTTTCTTCAAGATGGTCTACCCCAACCTGTCCTCCCAAATCGTATTTAGCTTTATCAAGTAGAGCTTGTAATACAAGCGAGTCTATAGCATCGGATTTCTCAGTGGGGGGGAATTCCTGATACTTCATTTTCCCGATACCGTTAGGATATTCTGCTATTGTGTGTATTATGTTTGTATTTTCCCAATTACACACCGTTCTTTTCTGAGAACCATTGTCGTAACATACTGATGCCATGGCCACCGCCCCGTTACTCCAATAAGATGTTTGACTTCCCACTAGGCCGTTGTCGAAAGGATATTTCACTGTACCCGCTAATTGACCGTCAGGGTTATAGTTTAACGATATCTGCCTTTCTCCGTTAGGATAAAATTTATCTACGGAAATGCCACCGTCTTCGTGATACTGTGTCATGCTTTTCAGCCTGTTGTTAGGCTTAGGAAAATATGTTGGAAAGGGTGGCCGATATTTTGTTGTACTTGGAGTACCCGTTGTTGTCCCTGCCGTGGTACCTGTTTGAGTTGTACCGGTTTTAGTTACAGCAGCTTGTTTTGCGAGAGCCGCTTTCAGCCCGGCATGCGAGCCTGCAAGTTTAGGATTAAGCCCTATCGCATTCTTAAAACTAGCAATAGCCAAATCATTCTCACCGTTTCTTAAAAGGCATGTCCCTAACATATGATGCGCCCACGCGGATCCGGGAGTAAGCCCTGTCAGCTTTTTAAAATTAAGACTGGCGTTTTTATAATCTTTGTTTTTGAAATAGCATTGCCCTCGAAGGCTATATGCGCCTACAAGGTTAGTCTTAAGCCTTATCGCGTTATTAAAACTAGCAATGGCCGCGGTATAATTTTTGTTGTAAAAATGGCAGGTCCCTCGGGCATTATAATATGCGCCTGCATGTTTAGGATTAAGCCCTATCAACTTGGTATAATCAGGAATGGCCGCGGTATAATTTTTGTTTCTCATATGGCATTGCGCTCGGCCGCTATACGCGCCCGCAAGTTTAGGATCAAGCCCTATCGCATTATTAAAACTTTTAATAGCCTTCCCCAGATTTCCTTGTTTTAAATAGCACTGCCCCAGGCCGCTATACGCGCTTCCATTTCTGGGATTAGATTTTATCGAATTATTAAAACTAGCAATGGCGAGTTGATACTTTCCTGCTGTGTATTGGATCTGGCCGGTGCGAAGTTTCCCCCCCGCGCCTCTAATATCAAACGGGGACGCATTATTAGCATTATTAAAACTAGCCATGGCATTTTTATAATCCCCGTTTTTTAAATAGTTATTTCCTTGGCTAATATATTTTGCAGCTTGCTTTGCGGCTAATTGCTTCGCAGCAGTCTGGTTGGTTAAAGCGGCAGCCTGGTTTGCTAAAACAACAGATTGTTGTGCATAAACAATAGCCCTCTTTGCAGCATCAGCGGCAGCTTTTTTTGCAGCAGCAGTCCTCTTTGCAGCAGCAGTAGTCCTCTTTGCAGCATCAGTAGCAGCTTTAGCAGC
>JAVCCP010000066.1 GCA_030765405.1 Candidatus Ancaeobacter aquaticus
GAATCCTTATCTTAGGCTTCATAATAGCTGCCTCAAGGGTGATTTTACCTGATTTCTGGTAAGACCATGTCCCATTTACGAAGTGGGACATGGTCTTACTCGATTTATTTATAACGCTTGAGCAATTATATTATAACAAATGGATTATATATTTCCTATTGAAACTTTAATCCTAAGCAGACCACCCTGCTGGGTAGACCTTCCCATCCCTTAAGGAAGGGTCTAACCATATACACCCCCGGCGGCGCATATTTATTTCCCTATATCAGTAACGCCTTTTTTACTATTTATTTTCTCTAAATACTTTTCTGCTCCGTACTTATAATTGCCTTCATTTCCTGCTATATGTTTAAATATTTTCTCCGCATCAGAAAGATTATTATCACTATATAATATAATTCCTTTATTATATAGTGCCGTATCCGCCATTTCGCTATCAGGAGATTTTTCAATAACACTGTTAAAATAATCCAATGCCCTCTTATTTTTACCATTAACCATGTATATTTCCCCCAACATCAGCAATGCACGGCCCAGGATTTCACTATCAGCATCCGAATCCGCGATCGTCTTGAAATCTTCGATTGCATGATCATATTTCTTCATTTTCCTGCCGCACATCCCCCGCATTAAAAGAACATATACTATAGCTTCATTATCAGGATAATATTTAAGAAATCTATCTACCAGATTTACTACCGTTGAATATCTCTCAAGCTCATAGTAACGATTAATTAACAATAGAATATAATCTATATTCGCAGCATCCTGTGTTTTTTTTGACAGCAGATAATCTATATGCAGCAGGTCTATTGACGACGAATAATCATACCTCTCGATATTAAAATATTTGTTTGATATCCTACTGCACAGCCCGGTAAATTCTCCCGTATTAAGCTTTTTTTTCATGCCGTTAAGGCACTTATTATAAAATTTGTATGCCTGTGAATATTTACCGCTTTTAAATGAACAGTCCGCAAATCCCTTTATATCACTCTCAATGTCACAACCCTTTAACCCTTCAGCCAAACTAAAATACATATTACATAATTTATCCGTGTAGTCTTCAAGTATGTTTAAAGACATGATACGCTTAATATAATACTTTAGATTTTTATAACATTCTTCACGACTGCCGCTATTATTCAGCGCTTTAATAAAATTATCAAACTGTGTTTCTGTCTTATCAAACTGATACAAACGAATTAAGGCAAGAAACTTCAAATATTCTGTTTCAATAGTATCTAACCGGTATTTTTGTCTATCCAGCCATTTCAGGATCTTTTTATAAACATGGTTATTATATTGAATAAACAGCTTGAATGCCTCTTCGTCCCCTGCATTCACCAATTCTTCCATCCCGCTAAACATCCCCTTTACCGTGTCTATATCCGGATTTTTCCGCGAAAGGAATCGTTCAATAAAGGCGCATATACCTTTAATATCCGCCTTTGATTTCACATACCTGCTATCTTTTTTGAAACCGGTTTTGTTAAGGGCATTTTTTATATGCTTATTCTCCATAAAATATTTCCATACAAAACCGCTTCTGAAATTCTCCAGCGCTAAAAGAAATGCCCCCGTATCAAGCCCGTAATCCGTAGGGGCGTAAAAAACGTCCTGAAGGTTAAAGGAATTTACTAAACCATACCTTCCTTTTATCTTAGGATATTTTTGCAGCATATACTGAATGGCCGATACAGAATAAAATGGCGTAAAACTTATTGATGTCCCCGCCCCGAGAGGGGATACCGTCCCGTCATGCATAGGGCAATTATCACCGTTAGGCAGCGTACCGTATTTCATCGTATAGCTTTTAGGCGTATAAACGGAAGTTATTCCCCAGCAATTCGGTTTATATGTCTTATAATTACCCGCCTCATCCATACAAAACTTTCGGTTTGCGAGCGTTGCCGCTTTAGAATTCTGAAACCAGTTTGTCTGGTTGCGATCCTTCAGGTCTCTAAAATCAAAAAATAAGTTTGCATACTGATGCGTAAACAACGCGCCGTACCATGAATAGATAAAGGACCTGCCGCCGCCATAGTTTCCAACCTGCCTTACCCAGTCATAATATACTTTTGAAGGAACATTGTAAGAGGGTGATGCCGCGGCAAGAAGCGTCACAAGAATCGTTTCATCCGAAAAGAAGTCCCATCTTCCCGTTAAATACCCTTTTTCAGGTGTCCATCCCATAAGAAACATCGATTTGCCACCATACCTCTCGTCACAAAATGCCATCCAGTCAATTCCCCTGTATATCTTCTCTGCCAGTTTTTTTATCCTGCCGCCGAAATAATCACCCGCTATTATCATCCCGCATAATAGAAGAGTTGTATCTATAGTAGATATTTCCGAGTTCCCCGATCTCTTTCCTGTATCAGACTTAATAAAATGATAATAAAATCCATCCTTATCCTCGATTTCAGGGGGCTTTCCCTTTTTGATCTCTTTGGCTGATAGTTTTTTCTCCCCGGTTTTTGAGAATATATCTTTAACAGGTTTTTTAATTACAGCAACAACGCTATTGATAAATTCCCCGGCGCGTTCCAAATCAAAAATATTTTCTAACAAACTACTTTTTTCTTTATCAGTCTTTTTGTTTAACTGTTTTTTAGGTTTGTCATCACATGTTTTCTTTTTCCTGTCTTTCGTAAAGGTATCCATCACCAATAATACACGTCTTTTTGCCTCATCCTTACTGATCCAGCCCCGCTCAGCGCCAATACACATGGCAACAAGCCCGAAACCCGTAACAGCGGTGCTTGAATCTTTACTGCTTCCCGTATCCCTGAAAAGGCCGGTCTTTCTGTTCTGATTTTCCAAGAAATATAAAAATGACTGTTTTTGCAAATCATCCAGCAAATCAAAACATGTATAGGGTATAACCGAACACCCAACCACACACAAAGACATAGAAACAACCTGTCCTAACGGGGTAACAGAAACAGCCCTTAACCATAAATCTTTTTTATCGCAAAAGTTATCCATACCGCACTTTGAGGCGAATATCTTCCCGTTAGGATTGTATGCGGCAGCAATTCGATGCCAGGACCGGCCATTATCCCGCGACATTTCAAACCAGACAACTTCATATATATCAGGGTTTGCTTCAATTTCAAGAATGCTATGTCTATTAAATAAATAATTATTACGAATTAGGTCTCCATCAGCTTTAAAAGTAGCTTTATCAGGCGGTATTTTCTTAATGTTTGTATCAATGTCCTGTCTCCCAATTAATAAATCATCTATAAATATTTCACTTTTTTTAACATCTGCCTTATTTTCTTCGAAGGTAAATACCATTTCGCAGACCTTTGACATATCTCTTATTACTAAAAAGTCTTTTAATGGTATAATAATTTTTTGCCAGTTTTTAGTAACACCCGCCTTTAGATATTTATCAATATAAACCGAGGAGACAATATCTTTTCCATATGTGAAACGCCCATCATCGTTTACGTCCTGATGTAGTTCAATTTTAAAATTCTCTCCACCTGAAAGGCCCTTTATCCAAAAACTTAGATATTTGAATTTACTCAAATTTAGTTCTTTTATCGTTCCTCTACGACCTAAAACAACAAAATAATAAGAAAAAGACCCTGATTCTGAGACATTGTACGAAAGCCTGATCGATCCTCCAGTATGACCAAGAACATTTTTAGGGTCTGATTCATAGGATACTAAACATATCCCGGGTTTTTCATCGTCTCCTCCCATCCCACCGCCTAATAGATTCTTCCATGAATATAAAGCATTAAAATCATCTATAAGAATAACTAAAGGTTTTTTTGAATTATTAGTAGATGCGTGAAGTGAAGAGGGGATAAAAAATAGGCAAAATAATATTAAGAAGAATTTAGTTGTAGTGGAAAATCAAAAATACACAAGTGCTCCTTAATAAATAACTTCTCTTAATCATATCGTGAAGTCCCATTATATTAGATAATTATAATAATTTAAATCATTCTTTATACTGTGAATGCAATAATAGTTCTGGGGACGGAATGAGCTAACCCGGGTTTAACGGACGGGTTAATTATGAGACAGCTTTTAATTCCATCATTTCTGGAGTAATATAATTCAATGATTGATGTAATCGCTGCCTGTTATAAAAGATCTCCACAAATTCAAATATCTCGGACTTTGCATGATCTCTTGATGTAAATCTTTCCTCAGAAACCAATTCATTTTTCAATGTACTAAAGAAACTTTCTGCTACAGCATTATCGTAGCAATCTCCTTTTCGGCTCATGCTTGGCACAAGACCAGATGTAATTAATTTATTCCGATAATCATCTGAGCCATAAATACTGCCCCGATCTGTGTGATGTAATACTTCTGATTGCGGCCTACGTCTTTCTAAGGCCATATCAAGGGCATTAATAACTAACTGTTTATTGTTTTTATCTGACATTGACCACCCAATTACTTTACGTGAAAATAGATCAAGCAAAACAGCCAAATATAACCAACCTTTCTTTGTTGCTATAAAGGTCACATCACCAACCCATATTTGATTTGGGTTCATGGCTTGAAAACAGCGATTAAGTCGATTTGGTGCTATCCATTCAGTATTCTTCGACATTGTAGTAACTTTAAATCTCTTACGTCGCTTACTTTCAATACCATGTATTTTTCAAAGCCTAGCTACTCGATACTTGCCGCAAGAAATCCCCCTTGCTTTGAGAGCTTTCCATGTTTTTATCGTACCATAATTCTTTTTTGATTCAACATGAATATCTTGAATCTTTGCAACCAAATACTGATCAATCTGGCTTCTTTTGCTTACTGGTCTTGATTTCCATGCATAATAACCACTTGCACTGACCCTTAGTACTCTACACATCTTTCGGACCCTATATTGCTTACTATTGCTCTTAATAAAGGCGTATTTTATCTGGGGTCCTTCACAAAGTACGCCGCGGTTTTTTTAAAGATGTCACGCTCTTCCTTCACTTCTTTTAATTCTTGCTTCAGTTTAGTAATTTCACTGAGCTGGTCAGATTTAGGTCTACCGGATCCTCCAAAGGCATTTGGGCCTTTCTCTGTTGTTTCATCTTTCCAACGGTAAAGGAGTGTGCGTTTTACACCCAATTGCATTGCTAGTTCGCTTGCTGGTCTACCGCCTTCTTTGAGTAGTCTAACAGCTTCAATTTTAAACTCTTTCGGATACCTTCCTCTTTTCTTCATCGGACACCTCCATTCGTTTTGTCTCTATTTTATAGTGTCCGTTAAATCCGGGCTAGCTCAGAACACTTAATTCTCTCCTATTATTACCAATGGCATGCTTGAGCTTAAGAAGTGGAATCTAATAGATATTGAAAGAGGAAGCATTGAAAAAGGTTTTGCTAATAGGCCGGCTAACAGATCAGATAATTCTTTTGCTTGTTTGCCAGGATTCTGCATCCCAGCTAAACACAAAGATTTTAATCCTTCATTTAATCCCTCATTAAATCCCTCAATCAATTCGCCATTTAATCCGCCACGAGGTTTTGTTAATAAAAGCGAGTGACGAAGATGAGATAGTATACCGTAAGGTATACTATCTCATCAAGGAACGAGCAGATAATTTAATAAAGAGGCTATTCATAAACAATTGTTCTGTTATTAGAATTCTACATTGAGCCTGAAAGAAGATATTGTTTATGAATGAATAAAGCCGACATTCCTTATTGTGTTTAATTTTGCGTCTAATGAAATACAGACTATACGCAGATGACAAGTAGATAGAATAAGAATTAGCTAAATGGTTTTATGAACTTAGAGTATTTAGAGGGGTAAATAATTTTAACTGTAAAAGACGATAAAGAATGTGCTTGAATAATTCGTTTATGGTTTTACCGTTTTTATGCCGCTGTCATGATTGCCCGCATCATGCTGTAGTTTGTCTTCGTTGATTCACTCGGAACTGTGACTGGAAGAGGCGCTTTTATAAATTCTGCTACGGTCATCTTATCAATCTTATCTACCTCATCTTCCTTCATACCCATTAGATCGGCTACAAGTTCACGGAAATGTGTCTTTAAAGCGGGATCATCGATATACGTCACAAGTTCAGCAAACGTCATCTTCTCAAAATCATCTCCCAGCTGTTGGTGGAGAGATATGCCGGTTATGGTTATCGCAAGAAGTGAGCCTATATTATGGATCTCTTTTGATGCTGGATCGGTTGACAGTTCTTTGGGATTTATCTCAAGGATCTTTGTCTTATCAGAGGAAATGTTCTTTATCTTAAATTTCTCTTCAGACGAATTGAGCCAGCCAGCATCCAGATCCGTTGCCGTAACTTTTACCCCTTTCTTCTCGAGCAGTTTGTTAGCGTATTGTATCGCTGCCACTCCAAAAGGTTCCTGCGGTGAAACGGCCTGCAGGTTTGAGATCTCTATCGGTTTAGCAACAAGATTAGGATACTTTTTAGAGAGATTGGTCACGTAATCCAACGGTACGACATAGTTCTTATCGTACACAGGGATCACTATGGTATTGTCCGGGTCCGGTATATTGTCTATCTCATTATGCAGGTTCACGATGTCCGGACTTACTGTAACAAAAACTGCTTTTGGCCTGTTCTGAATGTAAGCGCCTTTCGCTTTAGCAATGCTTTCGATATCCATCATCGGAATTGACAATACATCTGGAACTTTTGACCTGTTCACATCTTGCGCCATATCATTTGCAACTACCTTGGCCAACGGGTCATTCACCATCACCACCGATACCAGTTTCTTTTTTAGAGTATCGCTATGCTGTATAACCATATGTTCAGGATCACCGTCTTTCACAACGAAATGAAGCGCATCCTCGAGCATAACACGTGCAATATCACTTGCGCTGATATCTTCATCTTGCACCATCTCCCTGCCTAAATAGATGCAGTTATATGTCCTTCCCGCGTGTGCTAGAACATCTTTCCCTATCGTATATCCTCCGGTAAAACCGTATTCCGCCTCCTTTGCCCGGCGCACCAGTTCAGCACGATCAATCCCCGCAGGGATGTTCTTCATCTCTTTCACAACATCTCCAAGTAACATCTTTGCCGCTTTTACTTTGGCATCAAGACTGGCTAAGGGAACAAACAGCTTCTCGTTGATTTTTCCATCAATAAGTTTCCTCAGAATCCATTTCCCGGAAGGCATCAATACACGGATACCCTCTCCACTCAGTTCCTTTCGTATCTCTTCATTCGTCTCTTCGGCAGATGATACCGGCTGACCCACCAGCGTCGGTATCGTCATGTGTGTGCCAGGAAGATCTTTTACCGTGATCCCTTTTATCGGTGTGATCCCTTGCACTGTTGAGGGATGAAAAATATTCAGCTGCGGATTCTGAACAGTCAGAGCGAACAACTGAGCGGCAACAGCGGCTGTGGTCGCTCCATACGGATGTAATTTCCAAACAGGGTTGGGATACGGATCGTTTTTCTCCCCTAGGCCATCCCAGTAATTCAAAGGCAATCCACCGTCTGGAAACTGCCGTTTCATCACGTTATCAAAATATTGTTTTGCTTTGTCAGGGTTCCCTGCGTTCAACTCACTTATTGCCAGCCAACAGGTCGGATCAAGCCAGAACACGCCCGGATATTTCTTTTTGTCCGCTTCAACGTGGACAATACCGGTATCGGCGCTATTCAACAGTTTTTTCTCCACAAATTCTAGCCCCCGACGGTAGTCTTCCCCCTTATCCCCTTTGTCCCCGAAAAGCATGTATCCCCACACGCTTGTGTCATATGCTGCAGCAGTATAAGGTATATCAAACCCCCACAGATACATCCGCGACATGTAAAAACACCCTTTCTTGTTGTTCCACGACCTCAGCAGGAATTGCTTTACCTTGAGTGCCACATCCAGGTACTTCTGTTCTCCCGTAATCATATACAGATTATAGAACGCTGAATAACAATCTTCGTTTTCTTCGACACTGACAACGGTAATAGGACCAACCTTCTTTTGGAGTATCGAACCATCCTTCCCTTGCCGGCTGATAAGGTAATCTGCTACCTTACTGGCCATCGGGACGAACCGTTTATCGCCTTTTTCAACTCCACCGGTCGCAAAAACATGGAGATTCACCGCCATGATCACAAATGCGTTTGGCCCAGGATGAACATCCTGGAAAACAACCTTACGGTTACCTGAATCATACGTATTACAAAAATATCCATCAGGGTTCTGGATTTCTGAAAGCGCCTGCAAGACCTTTGCGGCATTTTCATGCGCACCCAGTAGGTCCATCTTCATGATCCATAGCGCCTGATCGAACGTATGTGCCGCGCGGGCAATCTCCGGCGGGATCCCCTTTACATGATCATCGGCAAAGCTATTGCAGAGACCTGTTTTGGGATTATATCTACCCACATGCCAGTCAACCAATTTCTGGAGTTGTTCCCGGTACCGAGCCATAAATGCAACGATTTCGGAATTCGGCAGTTTCGCACGCTTTTCAAAAACAGGCTGGATCGGTTTCACCGTATCCGACACTACTACAGTCGGAGTGATTGATACTGGACTTATGATCAGAGAAAATGCCAGAAGAAGAGCAGCAATAGCCACTGGAACTATCTTTAGCAATATCTTTCCCTCTATTCTGTTAAACAGATATAGAAACGTCCGTTTCCAGGGACGTCCAATTCCCTCTTTTTGCAGATTTTTGTTTCTTTCTTTTTCATTATATTCTGCCTTAAATTGTGTTTGGTCTTCTTTTAATTTCGAATCCGCAGCAAGTGCGTTCTGAGAACTCTTCAATGTCTGCGTATGCGGTACCGCCCACACCATGCTTGTGGACAAAAATATAACCACTGTTACAAGAGACACGCATTTTAAGAAAAGGTTTAAACTTTTCATAAATTTGTCCTATAGATTATTGTTAAATACATCATTAAGCGTATTATACATCATAATTCTCATCATGTCAAGGCGACCACGAAAAAATCAACGATTCCGCATATCGGATGAAAAACACTTTAAAATAGTCACTTATGGTCAACAAATAATCGGAGTCAGATTCTCGTGATATTTTTTTCTCCGTGAAACGCTTATTCCGGCCGGTATTTCATGGGAGGAAAGACACCTTTCCCGGTGAGTTTTAAAAACGCTAACAATATAATCATCAAGGGGGATATTTCTGTTTTTATGGAGCGCGACAGCTCGCAGACAATGGGATATCTCTCCGAACGGAATACACTGCGCTTCGCTTGTGTTTTTCTAGTCTCGTATAGATTAAAACCCGTATTTTCAAACGGGTTCAAATATCCTTCGAGGATTCACATAAAAGAAAAGAGAGGCTGAACACAGCCTCTCTTTTCTTAAAATTCGACGTTGAAAACTCTCTATATCAAACCGTTGCAGATCGGTTTATAGTAAGTAGTTACACAGGCACAAACGGTAAAATACTATTAGACTTTTAAAAGGAAGAAATACCCCTGGCGGAAAGCGTGGGA